>JAGBIR010000109.1 GCA_017934845.1 Alistipes sp.
AGAACCAGAATCAGAACCAAAATCAGGATCAGAATGGCGATGGCAATAATGATCAGAATCAGAACCAGAATCAAGACCAAAACCAAGACCAGAATCAGAACGATCAGAACCAAAATCAGAATGATGATCAGAACAAGAACAATGATCAGAATCAGAATGGTGGCGGCAATGACGATAAGCAGAACGACGAGCGCGAGGGTCAGGCTCCGCCACGCAGTGGTATGAGTGACAAACAGCGTGAGCAGGTGCTGAATGCTATTCAGGCGCAGGAGGATAAGACGCAGGAGAAGCTCGACGAGGAGGCCAAGGGCGTGGTTGTGCGCGGTCGAAAGAATTGGTAGTAGAAACGTTTAACAGTTAGAAAATTGAGATTCGCTAATCCATATCTGTTATGGCTGTTGGTGCTGTTGGTGCCGATGATAGCCTATTATATCTATCGCACGTTGCAGGGCGGTGCGGCAATACGCATCTCGACTGTCGAGGGCGTGCGTCGCGCTCCGCGTACGTGGCGATATTGGTTGCGTCACGCTCCCGCGGTGTTGCGTGTGGCGGCCTTTGCACTTATGATTGTAGCTTTGGCACGTCCGCAAGATGTTGAGGAGCAGAGTAAAACAAATGCAGAGGGTATCGATATTATGCTCTCGATAGACGTGTCGGGCTCGATGCTTGCGCGTGACTTCCAACCCGACCGCTTGACGGCCGCCAAGGAGGTTGCCGGCTCGTTTATCGCCGACCGTCAGGGCGACCGCATCGGCTTGGCGGTGTTTGCGGGCGAGGCCTTTACGCAGAGCCCCCTTACCACCGATAAGAGTACATTGCAGACGCTCTTGGCACGTGTGCGCAGTGGTGTTATCGAGGATGGTACGGCAATAGGTAACGGCTTGGCTACGGCTCTGAACCGTCTGCGCGAGAGCGAGGCTAAGAGTAAGGTTATTATCCTGTTGACCGATGGTGTGAACAACCGCGGCGAGATTGCTCCGCTGATGGCTGCCGATATTGCTGCCGATATGGGCGTTAAGGTCTATACCATTGGTGTCGGCAAGCGCGGTAAGGCCCCCTATCCGGCAATCGATATGTTTGGCCGTATGACCTTCCAGATGATGGATGTCGAGATCGACGAGGAGACTCTCTCGGAGATTGCCTCGCGTACGGGCGGAAAATATTTCCGCGCTACGGATAAGGAGAAGTTGAAGGCTATCTACGACGAGATCAACCAGATGGAGAAGAGCAAGGTCGAGGTTACCAACCTTACGATCTATCACGAGCAGATGTTGCCTCTGCTGCTGCTCGCGCTTGCGTTGCTCCTGCTGGAGTTTATATTTACACACATTATTCTTAAACGAATACCTTAAACGCCTATGTTTCGATTTGCTAACGTCGAATTACTATATCTGTTGCTGCTGATTCCACTTTTGGCAGTGATTTATGCCGTGGCGGCACACCGTCGTCGCCGACTCGTTGCGCGCTTCGGAAATACAGAGTTGATGCGCCAGCTGATGCCCGACTTCTCGAGCGCACGCCTGCGACTGAAGGTTACACTCTTCATCTTGGCCTATGGCTGCCTTGTGGTGGCTGCGGCACGTCCGCAACTCGGCTCAAAATTGCGCGAGGAGAAGGCGCGTGGCGTCGAGATGATGCTCGCTGTCGATGTGTCGAACTCTATGCTGGCCGAGGATTTCGAGCCCAACCGTCTGGAGCGTACCAAATATGCTATAAACAAACTCTTCGAGTCGTTGCAGCAGGAGCGCGTGGGCTTGATTGCCTTTGCTGCCGAGCCGAAGGTGCAGCTGCCCATCACGTCGGACTATCGTATGGCTCAGGCCTTTGCCAAGCGTCTGTCGCCTGCGCTCATAGCCGAGCAGGGTACCGACATCGCGAAGGCTTTGCAGCTGGCGGCACTATCGTTCTCGTCGCAGAGCGAGCAGAGCCGCGTCATCATCCTCATAACCGATGGTGAGAGCCACGAGGGCGATGTTATGGCAGCAGCGAAGATGGCGGCCGAGCAGGGCATCCGTATATATACAATAGGTATAGGTACCCCCGAGGGCGCGCCCATCGAGATTGGTGGCGAGTTTGTTAAGGACGAGAACGACGAGATGGTGGTGTCGAAACTCGATGAGGAGATGTTGCAGGAGGTGGCATCGCTCACCGAGGGTGCTTACGTTCGCGCAACGAAGCAGGATATCGGCCTCGACGAGATTGTCAAGAGCATAAACGCTATGGAGAAGAGCGAACTTACAACGGTCCGTTACGAGGAGTACAACGAGCAATATCAATATCCGTTGGCCGTTGCGCTGGTGCTTTTGCTGTTGGAGTTTGTTATCCTCGCGCGCCGCAATCCGCGCCTGCGAGGCCTTAATATCTTTCGTGAGGAGGGCCGCGACGAGCAGTAGCGAGCCTCCGCTACCCGCTATTTCGCCACGAAAATCGGTAATTTCGCCACTTTTCGAGGTGTTAGACCACCCCGAGCGGTCAATAATCACTAAGTCGCGATACCCTGTTGCGCGAAGCGTAAAAATCGCGTACTTTTGCCAAAGGAAATTAAATTTTACAGGCAAGTATGAAGAGAATGATATTGGCCATCATATGTGCTGTCGCGATGGCATTGCCCGCAGCGGCGCAGGAATTTAAGGCAAATGGCGATAATATCGTTGGCGAATATCTTACCGACCGTGGAGGTAGCAAGAGCAAGGTGCGCGTGACGAAGAATGCCGACGGCACTTACGATGCGCAGGTGTTCTGGGTTGAGAATCCCTATGGCGAGGATGGTAAGAAGCGCAAGGATGTGAAGAATCCCGATAAGGCGTTGCGCAATGTCGATGTCGATCAGATTGTAATTGTTAAGGGCCTGAAGTTCGATCCCGAGGAGAAGAAGTATGGCGGCGCGAAGATCTACGACCCGACAAAGGGCCTCAGGGTAAATGCGTCGGCTGAGTTCGAGACGCCCGATAAACTGAAGTTGCGCGGTACGATTCTCGGAATGGGCGTTACGCTCTATTGGACACGCATTAAATAGACGAAACGAATACAGGTTTTTTCATAATAGAGAGTTTTTTACGAGGAGGGTGCTGGCCGTGATGGTCGGCACCTATCTTTTTGTGGCTATGCTGGGAAGGTATGATAATTCAAAATTCAAATTGCTTGCAGGGCGGAATTTACAGCAATGAATAATGTCATACCCCCTCCCCTTCGGGGACTCCCCCTATCTTAAGGGGAGTGTTTTTTACTGCTATAAATTCGCCCCCAATGTAGGGGAAGGGGTATAACATTACCACTCGCAAGCTGTTGTTGCAGACATTTCCGCTATAATGCTTCAGGAAACGGTCGTTACGACCGCGCTATAATGCTTCAGAAAACAGCCGTTACGGCTGCCCTATGTAGGGACGATGACACGCGAGTGACAGAGGTTATAATTGACTCAGTGCAAACGCCAGATATTCAGAAAACAAAAGCGGTATCCTCTTGTGTTAAGAAGATACCGCTAAATTGTGGACCCAGAGGGGCATGATCCCACGACCTTCGGATTATGAGTCCGCTGCTCTAACCAACTGAGCTATGGGTCCAGCAAAAACCGCAAACGCTTTGCGACTGCAAAGATATAATAAAAATTCGGAATTTGAAATTTTCATTCAAAAAATCTATGAATGAGCCAATTCCTGCCATTTGCCTTTTGCGGCGCTTGCCTCGTGTAGTCTATTTCACTCAACACACCCCGCCCCGCATCAACACAAAAAAACTGCGCTCCAAACTGCTTAATTGCAGCTAAATATGCAATGGGCCTGCGGGTGGGTGTTGAACTGTTGTCGCAGGATGATAATGAGCTTTGCGACTAAAGTCAGAAAAAATCTTCTGCGTTGTTGGTTTGTTCGCTCGAAAACGTTATCTTTGATAAAAATTTGAGTCATTATGGCAATATTCAAGGTTGAGGGCGGACGCCGTCTAAAGGGTGAGATAACTCCGCAAGGAGCAAAGAATGAGGCACTTCAAATCCTATGCGCAACGCTGCTTACGAAGGAGCGCGTGGTGGTGCATAATGTGCCGCAGATACTTGATATTCTGCAACTTATCGAATTACTGGCAGCTATGGGTGTCGAGGTCGAGCGTCTCGGCGAGAATAGCTATGCGTTCCGCGCTGCCGACATCGATTTGGAGTATCTCCGCAGCGAGGATTATCACAAACGTTGCCGTCGTTTGCGTGGCTCGGTGATGATGATTGGCCCGCTGTTGGCGCGTTTTGGCGTGGGTTATATCCCCAAGCCCGGAGGCGATAAGATTGGCCGCCGCCGATTGGATACCCACTTCTTGGGTTTCCAGAAATTGGGTGCCGAATTTAATTTCGACAAGGCCGATGAGTTCTTCTCGGTGGAGGCTAAACGCCTGAAAGGCTGCTATATGCTGCTGGATGAGGCGTCGGTGACGGGTACTGCCAACATAGTTATGGCGGCGGTGCTTGCCGAGGGTACTACAACGATTTATAACGCCGCTTGCGAGCCATATTTGCAGCAGTTGTGCCGTATGCTCAACCGTATGGGAGCAAAGATTTCGGGCATAGCCTCGAATCTGCTAACTATCGAGGGTGTCAAGGAGTTAGGCGGTACGGAGCACACGATGTTGCCCGATATGATTGAGGTTGGTAGCTTTATCGGTATGGCGGCAATGACGCAGTCGGAGCTGACAATCAAGAACGTGTCGTACGACAACTTGGGAATCATCCCCGCGCAGTTTGCCCGTATGGGTATCCACTTCGAGCAGCGTGGCGACGATATCTATATCCCGCAGCAGGATCATTACTCGATCGAGAGCTTTATCGATGGGTCGATTATGACCATCGCCGATGCGCCGTGGCCCGGTCTTACGCCCGATTTGTTGTCGATATTTTTGGTTGTTGCGACGCAGGCAAAGGGTGCTGTGCTGATTCATCAAAAGATGTTCGAGAGCCGACTCTTTTTCGTTGATAAACTGATAGATATGGGCGCGCAAATTATCCTCTGCGACCCGCATCGCGCCACCGTTATTGGTCACGACCATCGCTTGCAGTTGCGTGCTACGAAGATGACCTCGCCCGATATTCGTGCCGGTGTGGCTCTGCTCATTGCGGCTATGAGTGCCGAGGGTACGAGTACGATTCAAAATGTCGAGCAGATCGATCGTGGTTACAACAATATCGACGGCCGATTGAATGCTCTTGGCGCAAATATTATTCGCTTGGACGAGTAGCGAGAGCGAAATTGTTAAAAATGGGGAAACCTGCATAAATTGTGAATAAAAATGTTTTTGGAGAGTTCAAAACAGCGCGGCTGGATTGAGGTAGTTTGCGGCTCGATGTTCTCGGGAAAGACCGAGGAGTTGATTCGTCGCTTGCGCCGCGCGGAGTTTGCTAATCAGCGAGTAGAAATTTTCAAGCCCTGCATCGATGTGCGTTACTCGGTCGAGGAGGTTGTGTCGCACGAGGGTCATTCAATACGTTCAACGCCTGTCGAGTCGCCGCAAAATATCCTGTTGATGGCGAGTGATGTCGATGTGGTGGGAATCGACGAGGCGCAGTTCTTCGATGATAGTCTGGTGGATGTGTGCCGACAGTTGGCCGATAGCGGTGTGCGCGTTATCGTTGCCGGTCTGGATATGGATTATCTTGGAAAACCGTTTGGCCCGATGCCCGCCTTGATGGCTACGGCCGAGCATGTGTCGAAGGTACACGCAATATGTGTGCGTTGTGGCGATCCGGCTCATCACTCTCACCGCTTGACGGCTGACGGTCAGCTGGTTATGCTTGGCGAGAAAGATACCTACGAGCCGCTGTGCCGCCACTGCTTCAATGCGGCGCGTAAGGCCGGAAAGTAACGGCGCAAGGGTGGCTCGGTGGCACGAGAGGTGGCTCTGTTGTGCGCTTGCGGACGTGGAGGTCTGTTGCTTGGGCGCGGCAGAGTCGTGTGGCGTTACTTTGGCGGAGGCAACTTTAGAAAATGAGCGTAATTTATTCGAAATTATAATTTTTCGCTATATTTGTGGCGGAAAAAACGTAAGAAACAATTTAAGACTATGGAATTTAAGGATATTTTGGCAATTTCGGGACAGCCCGGACTTTATAAGTATGTTGCGCACTCATCGCGCGGTATTATCGTGGAGTCGCTCAGTGACGGCAAGCGTATGAATGCTTCGGCTACGGCTCGTGTGAGCGCATTGGCCGAGATTTCGATGTTTACCGAGGGTGAGGATATCCCCTTGGCTGATGTTTTCACTCGTATGTATGCCCACACCGAGGGTAAGGAGGGCCTCTCGCCCAAGTCAACTCCCGAGGCTATGAAGGCTTACTTCGCCGAGGTGTTGCCCGAGTATGACCGTGAGCGTGTTCATGTATCGGATATCAAGAAGGCTCTCTCGTGGTTCAATATTCTGGTAGGCGCAGGCCTTACCGAGTTTACTCTGCCCGAGGAGGAAGAGCAGCCGAGCGAGGAGTAGTCGGAGGGTGAATGGACCGCTCTATGGTGAGTGTGTTTCAGCCGACGACCAAAAATAGGGAGATTGTCCTTCGGTGGGCAATCTCTTTTTTTTGTGACAAAGCATCGCGAGGGCTTATATATAGCAGACGAAAACGGGAAATATGTTTATTATATAAACATTTTTATCGCGAAAAGTTTGAAAGTTGACATATAGCCACTATCTTTGTGTGAATTTAGGCGTGGAGTTTATTTACTGATCCGTTACGCCAGATAGCAGAAAAACAGAAAAACACTTAAAAAATTTTTTTAATACTCATTAAAACAAACATTTATGAATAGATTATTACTTCTGATGATTTGTCTGACACACTGTTTAACAGCCGCAGCGCAGACTATCGTCACGG
>JAGBIR010000110.1 GCA_017934845.1 Alistipes sp.
AAAAAGGATAAAAATATGGATTGGAGTAAGAAAAAAAGAGCAGAATTGGTCTCCGAGAGTTGTGAGAAGATTCAGACAAAGTGCGGGTGCATAACCCTCAAAGGCGTGGTGCATCATTATATCTATGATAACGGACAGACGAGCGACATCGTTGAGATGACGGCACCTTATGTAGGGAAAAAGAGGGGTTTATGTAACCATATGTTTGATATTGTTATGAGCAGAGAAGACCTTGCTCTGGATATTCTTGCCCTGAAAAAAATATACAAGCAGGAGCTTAAAATTCGCCGTCGGCAACGCTGTTTCGAGCGCAATAAGGCGAAGATTGCGAAGCTGTTGCCGATATGGTTTAGTTACGATGCCGTGATGGGCATCCTCAACGCTATCGAGCGAACAGAGCGTCGATTTCACACCCGTCAAGTTCGCCAAGGTGAGATTTCGGCCAATGAGTTAAACGACAAACTCACCCTTATACGCAAGCGATTAGACAACGACAGAGCGTGTCTAAAGCACAATTTCGTAAAGGATATAAACAAAGCATTGCGTATTGGCAGGCTTAAAGAGTTGGAGTTCGACTATGGCGATGCGTGCCGGCTCTTTGGAGGGGATGTCTGGAGGCAATTGCTGGAGCGATATGGGTGCCGAGTCGACGATGTAGCGGAGATAGACAATGTCGCAATACACTTATTTAACGACTTTGCACACCTCTACAATATTGCGCTACCGAATTTTGAGGTGGGCGATATGGTCGAAACAATTGGTTTCGATGGAATAATTGTGGCGGTAGCATTACACCGAAACAAAGAGGTAGTGGCGGTTGGTGCGATAGACGATGTGCGAGGTCGAAAGGCGTTGAGAGCATTGGTCGGCAACGAGCGACTTGCCAAGATACTCCCTAAAAGGGTTTATCAAGCCGTAACTCGCCACGAGTCGTTCTTTGTGCAAGGCTCATTATTTTACAGCAAACGAAAGCGAGAGGAGTCAATTATAATCTATTAAGCAGATGAAACAACGCTACACAATCGGAAACTATGTAAAGATTTTACAACTTGATGAGCAGGGAGATGCAACAACCCTTCTCGCCGAGGCGGAGATGCCACTGAAAGTGGTAGTGGGCAATGAGTTACAGGTGCGCCCTTGCGAAAGAGATGCCGAGTGGAGAAATCTTGGAGTAGTTAGCGAGGTACGCAACTACAAAAAGCGCAACCATATCGAGGTTTTGACCGATAGGGGTTGGTACAACCTTGAAGTCAATGCCGGACTCGAAAGCATAATGACCGATTTTATGAATTTGTGTGAAATTTAATTTATATAACTATGGAACACTACATTGAACTTATTGACGGAACACACATCGAGGCGTTTCCAAAGGCAGAACAGCCAGAAAACATCAAAGAGGACAACCTTGCGCTCGACACTACGGGCGAGTATCTGCAAATTGGTCGCAGAAAGCGAAAGCCCAAGCACACCAATGAACGAGATGCTATCGCCCAACAGCGAGGAGAGCAGCTTTGTCGTAATCTTCATCGACTAATTGCCGAGAGCGACAAAATTCTCGCTGACAGTAGAATGTTTCTTGCGCCCGTACCAATACAGAATGGGTTGGCATATACCGGCACATCGGGTTTTCACAATCCAACACTCGGCGTATATATTGAGTGGTGGAAACACCATAAATGTGCTTGGGTAATTGATGAGTTTGGCGAGAAGCAACCGCTGGTCTATATCGCCGGTAGCCCATTGAGTGGAGCAAACAAGTGTGCTTATGTGGGAGCCGAGGGAGAGAGTTATGGCGTGTCGGTTACGAAATTTGCGCCCGTCTGGCAATCATTTATGAATGTAAATACCCGCTACACCGAAGCAAAGCAGCGCTACGAGGCTTATACCATTGAGGAGGTTGTTGAGAAACTTTTCGGGTAGAATATAGATTTTTGTGTAATAAATAAGAGATTATGATGTTGCCTTTGAGAATATTGTGGAATTAGCAGTTGCATAGATTGAATAGATTGAGTATATTTGATGTGTAATTCTAAAATGTTAGAGATATGAAAAAAATCTTATTTTATGATGAAATTAGTTTAGACAATATTATTGATACAAGAAAAGAAAAAATAACATACTCCAAAGAATATCTGTATAGTAGAAAATACTCTAATAGGATATATTACATAGATTATAAGTATCC
>JAGBIR010000111.1 GCA_017934845.1 Alistipes sp.
GAGACAGGTTGTGTTGAGTTCCTTGCCGAGACCTATTCACACTCATTGGCAGCCCTCTCTTCAAAGGAGGACTTCGTTGAGCAGGTTAAGCTCCACTCAAAGATTATTAAGGAGGAGTTCGGTAAGAAGCCTGTAGCTTTCCGTAATACCGAGTTGATCTACTCTGACGCTATCGGCGAGATGGTATCGGAGTTGGGCTTCAAGACTATCTTGGCCGAGGGTGCAAAGCACGTCTTGGGTTGGAAGTCACCCGACTACATCTATACCAATGCTATCGACAACCGCTTGCGCGTGTTGTTGCGTAACTACAAGCTCTCGGACGATATCGCATTCCGCTTCTCAAACAAGGGCTGGGATCAGTATCCTTTGACTGCCGACAAGTTTGCTGCTTGGGTTAAGGAGGAGGCCGGAGAGGTTGTTAACCTCTTTATGGATTATGAGACTTTCGGCGAGCACCAGAAGGCTACAACAGGTATCTTCGACTTTATGAAGGCATTGCCTAAGGCTATCCTCTCGACAGGCGAGTTGTCGTTCGCAACTGTAAGCGAGGCTGCTAAGGCTTACCAGCCGGTTAGCGTATTGCACTGTCCTCACGTTATGTCGTGGGCTGACGAGGAACGCGATATTACAGCTTGGTTGGGTAACGAGTTGCAGAACGAGGCTTTCAGCAAGCTCTATGCTTTGAAGGATAAGGTTAAGGCGTTGAAGAGTGCTGATTATGAGTATGTGTGGAACTTTATGCAGACTTCAGACCACTTCTACTATATGGCAACAAAGTGGCTCTCGGACGGTGATGTTCACTCATACTTCAATCCCTATGGCTCATCTTACGAGGCGTTCATCAACTATATGAACGTGTTGGCAGACTTCGAGATCGAGGTTGACAAGGCCTTGGCAGCGAAGAAGAGCCGCAAGAAGGATACTGCTTCAGCGTAAAGCAAAGATTTTTAGACTGTAATGAGAATAATAGAGGTTGACCCGTCGGGTCAACCTCTTTGTGTTTGATGGGTGGCGAATGAAACTCGCTAACTACTCTTTTGTTGCGGGTACGACGGCTTGCAGTATAGCCTGCATATCGCCGTTGGAGAGCAGCAGGAGCATGTCGCCATCGATTTCGTAGTGGGTGGTCTGCGACAGAATCTTGTTAACTGCCACCTCTAACTCCGCGTCAGGGCACATACGCTTTGTAGAAGCCATATCGCTGAACGTCATATCGCGCTTGTCGCTTATGGTGTAGTTGCCGAATATGCGGTTGCAGGCACCTATGCCTGAGAATGAACCGTCGGGGGCGAAGGTAAAGATAAATTGCTCGGGTGATATCTTCAACTCGTGATTCATCATCTTTACAAGATGCCAGCTGTGACCTTCAAGCGATAGGTTATTCTTCCCTTTGCGGCAGGGACAGCATCCCCAAAACAACGTTGCTGCCAAGGCGGCCACCAATGTAAATATGGTTAACTTTTTCATCTATCGTAAAAATTTTATTTGCTATTACAATCTTCATTCCTATTTGCTATACAAAGGTAACGATTTTTTCATATCTTTGTAAAAGTATAATTATAATATAGCAACGCAAAAGTAATAATATAAAGTATATAATTATGAAAAAGATTATCGCTTCGCCTAACGCGCCAAAGGCCGTAGGCCCATATTCTCAGGCAGTTGAAAACAACGGTACAATCTATGTTTCGGGTCAGCTTCCCATTGATGGAGCAACGGGTAAGATGGCAGAGGGCATAGAGGAGCAGACTCGTCAGTCGCTCACCAATATTCGCTACATCTTGGAGGAGGCTGGATATGCACTTACGGATGTTGCCAAGGTTACCGTTTTGTTGGATGATATCGCCGACTTTGCTGCTATGAATGGAGTTTATGCAACATTCTATACCGAGCAGATGCCCGCCCGCGTATGCTCCGAGGTTGCCAAGTTGCCTATGGGCGCAAAGGTCGAGATTGACGCTATTGCGGTAAAGTAATTTTGTATTAACCATTGCTATCTAACCCTCAAACTATGAAAGGTCTGAAACTTTTACTGCTCTTCTTGCTGCTGTCGGGTACTCTGTCGGCACAAGATGTTGTGCGCGAAGTGCAGCAGGAGGGTAACATCGAAACGGTTGTTATCAAACGTCCGAAGCGCGTCGATAAGCACGAGTTCCGCTTTGGTGCGGGTACATATTCTGTGGCTGTCGATATGTTTTTGGATGGCATTGGCTGCTGCGATGAAGAGTTTGACTTTAGGAATGATATGGCAGCGGCCGACACCTATCTCTCGAAACGGAGATTTTGGGGTACCTATTCGCTCAGCTATACCTATCACTCGCTGCGCTGGTTTCAGTTTGGTGCTACGGTGTCGTTCAGTGCCACTACGCGGGCGCGTCGCGATAACATAACCGACAATAAGGTCGATAATCTGAATCAGTATGCTGTGGGTATAATGCCTACGTTTAGATTCATCTATCTCTATCGCGAGGATATACAACTATACTCTGCGGTATCGTTAGGTGCGGTTTTAGGTACGGGTATGGGCGGTTTCTGGGCCGATACTACACTGTTTGGTTGCTCGGTCGGACGCAACCTGTTTGGCTTTGCCGAGGTAGGTGCCGGTATTGGTGGCTGGGGACGCATAGGTATTGGCTATCGCTTTGATTCATCTAAAAAAGGTAAAAAGTAGTCTCGGTTATGTGCAGGAGAATTGTTATAGCACTATGTGTGCTTTTGGGATTAAGCTCGTGTGTGATAGAGCACGGTACAGAGCGCGATGTTATGCGAGGCCACAGAATCCTTGCCCGAGATGTTGAGCGCGCAATCGATCAGGTTGTTGATCACGCCTCTTATGCTATTTATGCCGAACTGATGCTCTCGGATAGGCTTGAGGAGGCTGAATTTGTGAAGGCTCACTACTTTAGTAGCATGATTGTCCAGAAGGAGGCATCGAGAATATTGTTCCGACATCCCAACAACTCATTCTATACTTTTCAAATAGTCACAAATGGCAAGCAGCTATCCGATGGCGCGTTGTGGGAGTTGCGATCGGCAGCTGATGAACCTATTGCAACCCTCTTTGGCGTGGACAATAGCGATGAGAAGTTTATGATTGACTACTCGTCGAAATACTATCGCGGTGCTTACATAACATCGGAGCTGATGCTCTCTTACGATATAGATCCCGATATCAACAATCGCAATATCGAGGTCGAGATATTGGGCGAAGGTGAGATTTCGGAGGTGGATGAGTATGTTACCCGATTTGAGATTGATGGCGATTATCCGCTTGTAAGAGTTTCGAAGAGAGATACTTACGTGGCTGGAGAGGTGGATGTTGTATATCGTGACCTTGTGAACGGTAAGACTAAAGCGATTAGTATGACGTTCTTGCCCGATGGGAATTGTCTTGTCGAATAGTGCAGTGCGGGCGACGTTATGAATCGATGTCGCACCACTGATGAGCCGAGCTAAAAATTAGAATCCGCGTCGTAATATCCTACGGCGCGGTTTTTTTGTTTTTGTAAATAACTTGTCGAAAAAATAGAAGACATAAACGCTTTTGCGGCTCTAATTTTTCGGACCTTTGTATTGGTGCTTCCCGCCCTTTATGCTGGAAAAATGATTAAAAAACACAATATATTATGACTGAAACCCAGAAAACACTCACCGAGGTGAGCTATAACGATGCTGTCGAGGCATCGAAGGAGTACTTCGGCGGCGATGA
>JAGBIR010000112.1 GCA_017934845.1 Alistipes sp.
CAGCCTGTCCCTGAAGATTGATGTCGAGACCTTTCCGTAGTTTAATGATTTTCGACATAAATTTGTAATTAAAATTGAAAATTATGTTTAAGTGTAATTGTGTTTGTGTTGTCTAACTTTTTGCTTCTCAATCAAAAATTTCATCTCATCTTAAAACGCGCACGAAGATACGATTTTTTTTGCATTTTTTACCATATTTTAATGTATTATTTCGATTCGGAGCTATTTTTTATTATTTTTCCATAAATTTGTAGTCAAATGGAGCGATATATCAACATACACACCCACATTTTTACGGGTCAGCACGCCGAACTGCACTCCGTAGGGATACACCCTTGGGATGCCGCCAGCTTTGATATATCTATGCTCAATGAGGAGTATTTCAGCTCGGCTGAGGCTATCGGAGAGATAGGACTTGACTATGCCTGCAAGGTCGATCGAGTGCTTCAAGAACGGCTCTTTGAGCGACAACTTGAGTTAGCTCAAAAACTCGGTAAGCCCGTCGTTCTGCATTGCGTAAAGGCGTTCGAGTCGGTTATGAAGTATTTGTCGAAGTATAGCTTGAAAGCAGTTTTATTTCACGGTTTTATAGGGTCAAAAGAGCAGGCCGCAAAGGCGATTGAGCGGGGGTACTATTTATCGTTCGGGCACCGCACCGAACACTCGCCCAAAAGCATCGAAGCCTTGTGCGCAACGCCCCTCGACAGACTATTTGTCGAAACCGACGAAGCCGAAATTTCAATCGAGCAGATGTATGCCAAAATTGCAGAACTTCGCGGCATAGAGGTCGAAAATCTGCTTGATGCAATAAATAATAATTACGAATTGATTATAACGCAATAGAATGAGTAATAATTGGTTAGAGAGAACATCTCTACTTTTAGGTGAGGAGAAACTCGATATGCTTCGCAAGGCAAATGTCCTTGTTGTAGGGCTGGGCGGCGTAGGAGCTTACGCGGCTGAAATGATAGCACGCGCAGGTGTTGGTCGAATGACCATTGCCGATGCCGACACAGTATCGGAGACCAACATCAATCGCCAGCTAATCGCACTTCATTCTACCATTGGCAAGCAAAAAGCCGAGCTAATGGCAGAACGCCTGCGCGACATCAACCCCGACATAGAGCTGACCGTCGTAAATCGCTTTATAAAGGATGATGAAACCGACGCCCTGCTCGACTCCGATAAATTTGATTTCATCGTAGATGCAATTGATACACTTTCGCCCAAATTAGCACTAATCAAAGGGGCATTGGATCGCAACATTCCGCTGGTGTGTTCTTGGGGTGCGGGCGCAAAGACCGACCCTACGAAGATGGAGATTTGCGACATTGCGAAGACACACCACTGCCCACTTGCCCACATGTTGCGAAAGCGACTCCACAAAATAGGCATCCGCAAAGGCTTCACTGCCGTATTCTCGCCAGAGCCGGTGCGCGAAGGAGCAATGATACTTTGCGAAGAGCAAAACAAAAAGTCGAATACGGGTACAATATCCTATATTCCCGCACTTTTCGGCATTGGCTGCGCTTCGGTTGTCGTAAGAGGGCTGATAGGGGAATTTTAACCAAAAGACAAAGCCAATAATTATTAATAATCAAGATAATAGCTACTAACCAGATAATAAATTTTACAAAAATGAAGATAGTATTTTTAGATGAATATTCAGTAGGCGGAACCGATATTTCGCCCATTAAATCGTTAGGTGACTACACTGGCTACGACGTTACTCATCGCAATCAAATTTTAGAGCGAGCAAGGGGTGCTGAGGTTCTTATTGTAAACAAAAGCATCCTCGATGCCAACACTCTTGCAGCCCTACCCGACCTACGTTTGATATGTATTGCCGCAACGGGAATGAACAACATCGACTTGGAGGCCGCTGCCGCGCTTGGAATTGAGGTACGCAACGCCGTTGGTTATTCGACTTATTCGGTAGCCGAAACCACCATCGGATCGGCAATCGCCCTGTTGCGCGAGGTGGTATATTACGACGAATATTTCAAGTCGGGCCGTTATGCCGCAGCCGATTATTTGTTTAATTACGACCGCCCGACATCACAAATCAGAGGCAAGCGTTGGGGTATTATCGGACTTGGAAATATTGGTCGCGAAGTGGCTCGTTTGGCGGAGGCTTTCGGCTGCACGGTAAGCTACTATTCGACTTCAGGTGTTGCTCGAGATGAGGTGTATAAATCATTAGAATTAAATGATTTGCTTAAATCATCCGACATCGTTTCAATACATTGTCCATTGAATGATCGCACGCGCAATTTAATCGGTAAGGAGGAGTTGCAATCGATGAAATCATCAGCAATAATTATCAACGTTGCACGCGGTGGCATCATCGACGAAGAGGCTCTTGCCGAGGCTCTTGACAATGGTTCAATTCGCGGTGCTGCACTCGATGTTTTCTCACGTGAGCCCCTACGCGAGTCACCTTTATATAATATAAAGGATAAGTATCGCTTGTTGGCCTCGCCCCACAATGCATGGTCGGCCGAGGCATCACTAAAGCGACTAATCGACTGCATCGTACAGAATATCAAGGCATATCAGGCTAAATAGTTGTATTTTCTTAAAAGTGTTGCTATATTTGTAGTGAAAAACAAAAAAACCAATACTATGAAAGCTAAATTATCTAACGCCTCACAATGGATTTTAACAGCAATTATATCATTGCTGGGATTTTCGGGTTGCTCGAAAGAGGAGGAGATGCGTTGTATGTATGGATCACCGACTACCGATTACAAGGCCGAGGGTTACATAACTGACGAAGCGGGAAACCCGATTGAGGGCATTTGTGTCAAAGTGGAAATTTTCGACAACCTTAACGGATCACAGATAAAGACCGTATATAGCGGTGGAGATGGATTATTCATTACACCCAAATACCGAAATCAGCATATATTATCGTTAACAGCGACTGATGTTGACGGCGATAAAAATGGTGGTGAGTTCAATGATAAAAAGATTAACCTCCAGAATATGCAACCAGACCAGGATAAAACAAATGCCGATGGTTGGTATCAAGGCGTTAAGACTTACAATGTCGATATCCAGTTGACAAAGAAACCTGCCGACAATGAATAAATACCCTTTGTCACTGCGTCGCAGGTTAGCGTTAGAGGCGTGGAGGCTAAACGAGAAGCAACGCATCAAAGAACACCCTTTGCGCCAGCTATTCTGGGAGTGTACGCTGCGTTGCAATCTAAATTGCCGTCACTGCGGTAGCGACTGCAAGACAGAATCTTCACAGCCCGATATGCCCAAGGAGGATTTTTTGCGCGTGCTTGACAACATTGCAGCAAAGACCAACCCCAACAAAGTATTTATAGTCATAACCGGTGGCGAGCCTTTGATGCGTGCCGACCTTGAGGAGTGTGGCCATGCAATATACAAGAAGGGCTTTCCGTGGGGCATCGTAACAAACGGATTGGCAATGACCCCCAAACGCCTAAAGTCATTATTGGCAGCGGGTATGCACACCGCAACGGTCAGCCTCGACGGTTTGGAGGAGGAGCATAACTTCATGCGTGGCAACCCTTTGAGTTTCCAGCGAGCGACCGCGGCAATTAAGATGATGACCGCAGAAAAAGGGTTAATATTCGACGTTGTTACCTGCGTAAACAGACGCAGCATCAACACGCTGGACTCACTGAAAGAGATGCTCATAAGCATAGGCGTAAAGCAGTGGAGATTATTTACCATCTTCCCCGCAGGACGAGCTGCAAACGATACGGAACTACAACTCTCAAGCGAGGAGCATCGCCAGCTGATGGAGTTTATCAAGCATAATCGCAAGAAGGATAAACGCATAAAGATAAATTACTGCTGCGAGGGTTTTATGGGCAACTACGAGGGCGACATTCGCGACCATTTCTTCCGTTGTCAAGCGGGTATATCGGTAGGTTCTGTGCTGATTGATGGGGAGATAGGTGCTTGCCCAAGTATTCGCGCCAACTATAATCAAGGCAACATCTATAAGGACGATTTTTGGACGGTGTGGCAAAATCGCTATGAGCCGTATCGTAACCGCGAATGGATGCGTACGGGAGTTTGCGCCGAGTGCAATATGTTCCGCTATTGCAATGGCAACGGAATGCACCTACGCGACAACGAGGGCAAGATACTCCATTGCAACCTGCAAAAGTTATACGAAAAATAAAAAGTGTGAGGTAACCAACTGCCTCACACTTGCTTTTTTACTACCACCCTACTTCCCGGCACTTGCTTTCAGCCCTCGTATTACGGCTGACGTAAAGCCGGCGTGTTCCATCTCGTTAAGGCCCTTGATGGTTATTCCGCCTGCGGTAGTAACCTTGTCTATCTCCTGCTCGGGATGCGAATCATTACGCAATAAAAGCTCGGCTGCGCCTTTCAGTGTAGCTGCCACTATACGGGTTGCCTGCTGGGCTGGAACACCCAACTCAACGCCACCCTCGGCCGCTGCACGCACATAACGCAAAGCAAAGGCTATACCGCACGAAGCCAAGACCATACCGACCTCCAAAATCTTCTCGCTAACGAGCATCGCCTCGCCCATATACTCGAAAATCTTAACTATAAGTTCTGTCTGCTCTTCCGTAGCACCATTCGCCGCGACAAATGTCATACTCTCGCCAACGCTGATAGCAGTATTGGGAATTACGCGGAAAATTGCAGGCTGACACTCAGCATCCGCCAACCACTCACGCAACGTTGAAAACGATTTTTCGGCAACTACCGAAATCAACATCTTCTCTGGCGAATCGAACGTTTCTTTAATCTCATTTACGACACCCTCTGCCAGCCACGGCTTGACAGCCAGCACAACAATGTCGGCACCCTTCGCAGCCTCTTGATTATTGGTCGTTACAGAGATAATATCATATTGTTGCTTCAGTCGTTCCAATTTAGGCATCGACGGATTCGAGCATACAATCTCGCCCTCCGAGAAGTGACCCGTTGCAGCCAATCCGCAGGCTATGGCACCGCCCATATTACCTGCTCCAATAATTGCAATTTTCATAGCGTATAATAGTTTTACACAAAAGTAATAAAATAATGCCGTTTGGAAAAATCCAGACGGCATTACTTATATATAAGTATAGCAAGGCGGCTACAACTCAACCAAAGCCTCGCCGGTCATCTCCTTAGGCTGCTCCAAGCCCATAAG
>JAGBIR010000113.1 GCA_017934845.1 Alistipes sp.
ACAGAAGTTATGGAACATATAGCGCACCGCCACCGGTTTCTTTACCTGCTCGCTCCAAACCGTAATCTTCAGCTGCCATTTGCTCGCCTCGGCAGGATAGAACACGCGATCCTCGCCCGCAATCTCAAATCCCTTAACGGGCTGGTCGTACCACGGCGTAATGCCATCGACAATATTATCGAACTCAAGGATAATCTTACCATCCTCCACCGTATGCGATTTATAGAGCGGAGCTCGCGCCTCAAAGCCCTTCATACCATAGGTTTGCGACAAAGCGAGTGCCGCCAGGCGTTCGCCGACCTCATATTTTTTGGCCGGATGGATACACGTCGGCTCGCCCAAATCGGACGTTGTTGCCATTCCGCAATTAGGAATCTTATTCAACGCACGCGTCTGCGTCTCGATAAACAGCGGCAAGGTTGTATCCGCAGCCGAATCGCAATAGATGTAGGGAGCAATCATCGTATAATAGAACGGCATACGACAATCCTCATCGCCCCAATCGGCACGCCACTGCTCGACCATACGCGCCATCATCACATCATAATGGTCTATATCGCCCAAATAGTCCAAGCTCTGATAACCCAGATTTGCTTCGCCCTGATACCACAAAAATCCACGCGCCGTAAAGCGACGAATAGGAGCAATCATACCGCCATAGGTTTCGGTAGGCAGAATTGGATGCAGGTCGTGTTTAGCCTTGATCTGCCCCTCAGTCAATATATCGCGCAGAGCCGACATAGGCATCCAAGCCTCGATACGCGAGCCACCCCAATCGGCCGTAATAATACCGATAGGGATGTTCATAGTGCGTGAAATATTCAACGCAAAGAAGTATGCTACGGCCGATGTTTCTGCCACACTTTCCGTTGAAGATTCTCGCCACGAGCCGCCAGCGCAGTCCCACTGCTCGTTATCATACGACTTAAAATTCTCTACGTCGAACATTCGTATGCGATCACGCTGCGACGTAGCATCAAGAATATAGTGTAACGAATTTTCTACCGGCTGACTGCGAAATCCCTTTACAGGCATCTCCATATTGCTCTGTCCGGCACAAATCCACACGTCGCCAATAAGGATATTATCGAGTTCGACCACCTCGCCATCCGATATCGCGATAGATTGTTTTACGAACGAGGCTGCGGGCGTCATGACCTTAACCTGCCAATGGCCATTTTTGTCTGCCGTCGTACGATAAGTTTTATCGCTCCACGAAACCCCAACATCAATCGCGGCTTTAGGCTCGGCCTTGCCCCAAATATTCACCTCGCTCTGCTGTTGCAGCACCATATTACTGCACAGCACCTTTGGTAAAACAACCTTTGCCTGCACGGCATAAAGCGCACAGGCAAAGGTCATTAAAAGAGTTATAAATTTCTTCACTTCGTAACGAATTACTCGATACTTACATTATCACAATGCTTAATTACAAAAGGCTCCTTAACATCGCGTCCGAACTCATAATCGGTGCTCTGCTCAATCTTATTGTTACGGAATGTGATACCGTCGAAGCAGCAGAGGTAAAGGATACGGGGATCGAACGTACGGAATGTGTTACCCTCGACTACGATATTCTTGTGATAACGGCTATTCTCCTGCTCGGCGATACGGCTGTTGTAAGCGATATGAGCATCACCCCAAGTCTTGCAACCATACAAGCAGTTGTCGAACATATTGTTGCGAATCTGTACGTTACGAACGCCCGACTGCTCATACCAATATGAACCATCACCCTCGAACAATACGGCAGCACCGGGAACGTGGAAGTAGTTATCCTCGATGATAACCTCGCCACGAGAACCAATCAAAAGACCACGCGCGCGGTTGTTTGCGAAGTGGCAACCCTTGATCAATACATCGGGATACTGGTCATCGCAAGCGATAGCATCCTTAATCTGAATCTCCTCGGGAAGTGCCTCGGTAAAGGTAATCTCGGCAAACTCGCTATTGATGCTGCGTACCTCCTTAACGGTGCGATAAGCGTAAGTCATCATAGTCTTATGGTTAACAATCTCCATATTCATACCCGGACGGATGAAATCCATACCGTAGTTATACCATACGAGGATTCTGTCGTCAGCCAACTTCTCGCGAGTCATAGCATACCAGCCGTGGATGTTAGTCGCATCGTCCTTCTGGTTGGTAAACTTACAGTTGATCATACGCAAGTAACCACCGCAGTTGATGAAGTGAGTAGCATCGGCAGTAGCACTGATTACACGGCCAGAGCCGGGTGTAGGAACAACCTGAACGTTGTTAAGCTCGATGTCGCGAACACGCTGCACGATGAAGCCCATACCACCGCAATGGTAGAGGTTTACGTTCTGAATCAAAACCGTATTACACTCGTCGAAAGTGAAACCGGGGTTAGCACGACGTGCTGCACCAAAGGCCATAATGTTACCAACTGTACCTGTGATATCCTTCAAGAATACCTTGAAATTGCCATTAGCCAACTTCTCGGCCTGCAAGGGGCTCCACAACCAGTAGTCATGAACATAGTGAGCAACCTCCATCTTCTTTGAGTCGAACTCCAACAAGCTACCATAAGGATAGGTGATATTGTTCTGATCGCGGATACGCAACTGACCACTCTGAATGTCAACCTTATAGTGCTCGGGGAACTTGAGCTCCATCCAATCCTTACCAACAGCCATAATCTCACCCTGTGAGTTGAATGTGTGAGTAAAGTCGATGTTAAGATCGCTCACAGTAATATTCTTTGAATTCTCGAAGTTGAAAGGCGAGATAAAACCTGTAAAGAGCAGTGTTGTACCATTACCCTCGATCTTAAGACCGTTAGCACCTACAACATCGATTGCAATACGCTTCTTACCCTGCGTATTATTACTGATATACTGATACTTCTCGAAGCAGTAAGTATCCTTAATCTTCAAAGTACCACCGGGGAATACCAATGTAGAGTTGTCGCTCTTCAAAGCCTCCTCCAAGGCCAAGCGGATACCGGGATAAGCATCCTCAGCCATAGCATCGGTCATATAGTCCTTAACGTAAACGGTCTTACCCTCGGGAGTAGTACAAGCTGCAACGGCCACAACAGCCAGCATTGCCAATAGTTTAAATACTTTATTCATATTCTAAATTTGGATTATTATAATCTGTTTTTCATAAAAACAAAAGTAGCCAATGCGCCCTTTCGGGCGCACGGCCATCAATAATATATCACTCTACGTTGCAAACGAGATTAGATCTCCAACTTACGAGCACCATCAGAGATAACTACGTCGTAAACCTTTGGCTCGTGGCCATAAGCAGCGTTGAACTTCTCTTTTGCGGTTGCGATGAAGTTATCATAGAGGTCAGCCTTCACGAGGTTGATAGTACAACCACCGAAGCCACCACCCATGATACGAGAACCGGTTACACCACA
>JAGBIR010000114.1 GCA_017934845.1 Alistipes sp.
CCTTGCAATGCGCAATCAACTTCTTAAACAACTCCTCTTGTGTCATAATCGTATATTTTTTTGTTTATTATTGTCTTATTTTTCGGCTATTACTGCCCGATCGACAAAGATACGAATTTTTGCCCGTTTTATAACACAATTTTGCACCTATTTTTCAGCAGATTTTATCATAGATAAAAAATCGCCGAGGTTTGCACCCCGACGATGGTATTTTTCAGAAGAATTAGTACTCTAACAAACCGCCCTTGCGGAACGAGTAACTGCCCTCCGATGAGATTATAATGTGGTCGAGCAGCTGGATATCAAACAGCGCGGCAGCCTCCTTCAGTTTGCGCGTCAAAGTAACATCCGCCCCACTCGGCTCGGCAGCTCCCGACGGATGGTTATGCGTAAGGATAATATTTGTTGATAATAGCTCCAGCGCGCGTTTTACCACCAAGCGATGATCCACTACGGTGGCCTGCACACCGCCCTGACTTACGCGCAGCTTCTCGATAAGGCGATTCGACGAAGTCAGGTACAGCACCCAGCACTCCTCGTGTTTCATACCCTCGAATTGAGGACGCATCAGACGCTCAACATCCCGATCCGTAGATATAACATCCGCATGCTGACCCGCCTCGGCAGCCACTCTGCGACCGAACTCGGCAGCCACCATAAGACGCTCGGCTCGCTTCAAACCAATGCCCTCCGACATTCGCAAGCGCGCCACATCGGCACGCACCAAACCCGACAGCGACGAGAACTCCTTGAGCATAGACTCGGCAATATCCAATGCCGAACGGCGATCGTCGGCCGACTCCACAAGCAGCGCAACAAGCTCGACGTCGGTAAGTGTCGCCGCGCCTCGTGACGAGAGTTTATCGTGCAGGTTTTTCATAATATTTCTATGTTTTTATTGAGCATTCTTGGTAAGTTTCTCAACCTCCGCCATCAGTGCATTCACATCCTCGGCAATATTATTAAGAGTCTGCTCGGCCGAAGCGGTACTCTTTGCTCGCGAGCGCGTTCTCTTTGGTTTTGCACTCTTCTCGGGCGCAGTTTTCTCCTCCGACGCACTATTCTCTGCCGCCTTTGATGGTTTTGGCTTGGCGTTAGAATTTACATCGAGATTACTCTCCGTTTTGGATTCCGTTTTACCCTCAACACGTTTAGCTCTCGGCTTGCGCGCAGATGATTTTTTGACATCTTTTTGCTCGGTATCAGCCACCGTATCAACCACCGTATTAGGCTCTTTATCAGAGGCTTTCTGCTTTGGTTGCTCAGCTTTTGACTGCTCCGATTTTCCACCACGCACACGACGCGCCTTCGGCTTTGCCTCAACGCTATTTTCGACCTTCACTTCAGCCTTATTCTCCTGCTCAGCAACTGCATCCTGCTGTGGTTTTTCCTGCTTTGGCTCTTTTTTCGGCGCGGGCTTCACTTCGGGCTTTGGCTCCCTCTTTGCCACGGGTTTTTCCTCACTCTTCACCTCCGGCTTGGACTCTGCTTTTGGCTCTGCCTTTACTTCCGGTTTGGACTGCGGTTTCAGCTCGGGCTTTGGCTCAACAGTCTTCTGATTGTTCGGCTTTTTATCGTTCTCCTTCGGCTGCTCAGCACTCTTTTCCGCTCGCGAATTATCCTGACCACGCAATAATTGCTTGGTCTCCAAAGTATCGAGTCTATCCATCAACTTTGTACAATCGGCATCGCTCACACCCTGCGCAACAGAATATGCAGCTCGCTGCTCAGCCTCCTTCTTTGAATCGCCTGCGCCATATCCCACTTCGATATTATCAATCAGCACCTTACAATAGAAAAACGGATGCGACACAGAGTAGTTTTTATCGTTATGGGTAAAGAACTTTATCGAATGATGATTCTTCTGACACCACTCAATAAGACGGCTCTTGAAATCGGTCTCGGCCTCAGCCAGATTCTCAACCTTGATATATTTTGTAAATATCTCATTTATAAGCAGTCGATTCACAAAATCGTAACCCTGATCGAGATAAATTGCACCCATCATAGCCTCGAAAGCATCGCCATAGATATGTTTTTGCGACATACTTGCCGAGGTGTGCGAAATGACGTGATCGTCCAAGCCGATACGTTTTGCAATGTCGTTCAACGTCTGACGCGACACCATCTTCGAGCGCAGCTGCGTCAAAAAACCCTCGTTCATATCGGGATATTCGATAAAGAGGTAATCCGACGTAACTGTCTCAATAACAGCATCGCCAAGATACTCCAGACGCTCGTTGTTAATCTGGCGGCCATCCTCCGTAGTAACCGATGCCGATTTATGGATAAGTGCTAATTTATATAACTCGATATTATTCGGAATAAAGCCGAACATATCGTCGATAGCAGCATAAAATACTTTGTCCTTGCCGAAATTACGGCGAAACGGACGCAGAATAAAATCTATCAAAACCAAATATTATTAATAAACGTAAATAACAACGGCTGCCACTTTCCCGACAGCCTAAAAAACATACATATATCAACGACAGAGATAACCTCCTAACAACAAGCAGTTTACACCTTACGGAATATTATCGAAGAGTTGTGTCCTCCAAATCCGAAGGTATTGCTCAACGCTGCTCGCACTTCGCGATACTGCGCCTTGCCAAGCGTAAGATTTAGCCGTGCATCAATCTCGGGATCGACCTGCTCAACATTAATCGTCGGAGGGATAACGCCTCGCGAAATGGCCATCACACAAGCCAAAGCCTCGATTGCAGCCGTCGCGCCCAAAAGATGTCCTGTCATTGATTTTGTTGACGAGATATTCATATTATAAGCATGCTCTCCAAACACACCCTGAACGGCCTTTATCTCGGCCACATCGCCAAGTGGAGTCGATGTGCCGTGAGCATTCAAATAATCAATCTCGGTGGGTTGCATACCTGCATCTGCCAGCGCTTCGCGCATAGATATCATAGCCCCCTTACCCTCGGGATGGGGAGCTGTCATATGATGTGCATCGGCCGACATTCCGCCACCGGCAACCTCACAATAAATTTTGGCACCACGCGCCAAGGCGTGCTCCAACTCCTCGAAAACAAGTGCGCCACCACCGTCGCCAATAACGAAGCCATCGCGTGAGGCATCGAAAGGACGTGAGGCGTGCTCGGGATCATCATTGCGTGTCGATAGTGCCTGCATAGCACAGAAACTACCCACACCCGGCTCGTTAATCGAAGCCTCCGAGCCACCCGTAACAATTATATCGGCCTTACCCCAGCGAATGAGATTCAAGGCATCGATCATAGCGTGATTTGACGAGGCACAAGCCGATGTTGTAGCATAGTTCGGGCCCATAAATCCATACTTCAATGAGATGAATCCGGGCGCCAAGTCAATCACCATTCGAGGAACAAAAAACGGGCTAAATCGAGGGGTAAAATTCCCCTCGATATAACCCTTACTCTCTTCGTAGAACGTTGTTGTTCCACCTGTACCAGAGCCCCAGACAACACCAACTCTCTCGAGGTTGATATTCTCGTTTCCGACAATTGCAGCATCTCGCAAAGCCTCATCAGCCGAGATCATTGCATACTGCGCAAAGAGATCGTATTTACGAACCTCCTTACGGTCGAAATAGTGACTCCAATCGTAATTTTTTACTTCGCAAGCTATACGAGAGCGAAACTTCGTAGCATCGAATCGGGTAATAGGAGCAGCGGCACTTACGCCCTTCTCAAGATTTGAAAAATACTCCTCGATATTATTACCCAAAGGATTGATTGTACCAATACCCGTAACGACAACTCTACGACAAGCCATCACCCTATGTTAAGTTGCGAAAAACTACCTATATTAATTATTTCTTGTGAGCCTCAACGTATGAGATAGCGTCGCCTACAGTAGCGATCTTCTCAGCGTCCTCATCAGGAATCTGAATGTCGAAAGCCTTCTCAAACTCCATAATCAACTCAACAGTGTCGAGTGAATCTGCACCGAGGTGAGCTGTGAAGCTTGCTTCGGGTACTACCTCTTCTGCCTTAACGCCCAACTTGTCAACGATAATCTCAACAACCTTTGACTGAATCTCTGACATAACTTTAAAATTTTAGTTTAACAATTTTTATTTTTTCGATTGGTTTCAATCATTTAATTACATTATCTGCGCAAAAATAACACTTTTTTTATTAATTTTGGCAAAGAAAACGTAAAAATTTATTCAACCAGACACGATAAACAATATTAAACTATTAAAATACAAGCACTTATGAATCTTTTATTAATATCAAATTCGACCAATGCTGGCGAAGAATATTTGAAATATCCCATCGAGCGCATAGGCTCTTTCCTTCAGGGTGTAAAAGAGGTAGTCTTTGTACCTTACGCAGCCGTAACCTTTTCTTATGCAGCTTATGAGGCTAAAGTGCAGGCCCACTTCAACGAGATCGGCATTAAAGTTCGCTCAATTCATCGTGCAAAAGATCCCCGCAAGATGATTCGCGAGGCCGAGGCTATATGTGTTGGCGGCGGTAATACGTTTGCACTTACAAAGAAGATGCACGAGCAGGGCCTTATGAAGGCTATTCTCCGCAAGATTAAGCAGGGAACACCCTACGTTGGCTGGTCGGCCGGTAGCAACGTCACCTGCCCCACCATCTGCACAACTAACGATATGCCTATCGTTGAGCCTGAGTCATTCAAGGCTATTGGTGCGGTTAAGTTCCAGATCAACCCCCAC
>JAGBIR010000012.1 GCA_017934845.1 Alistipes sp.
AAAAAAGCGACTCCATCGGCAGAAAACATAATAGATAATACGGCCGTCAGCACAGAGCATTCAGAGGGTTCAAACACATCCTCTGGCGACAGCACGACCGCGCCCTCAACAGACACCATGACCGCGCCCTCAAACGAGAAGAAAACGAAGTCGCACCGACCTCCATTTTGGGGCGATGTCGTTGTGATGATTTTACTATTTTTTCTTACACAATTTGCCGGCACTTTAATCTCAAACGCCATAGGTCTTACACCCTCGATTTCGGCACTCGACGGAGGGCTTTCACAGGAGGCAATAGACGAGGCTTCGGCGGAGGCTGCATCGCGCTACATAGCCTGCTCGTTCTCCTTTGCTATGGTGCTGTGCCTCATCCTCTTATCGCTTTATCGCAAATGGCGTGGCTGGGGTCGTATAATCACCATTCGCACACCCGGTTGGGCTACATCTTTCCGCCTGCTTTGCGCCTATGCTTTGATGTGGTGTTTCTCTATCGCAACAGAGCCTTTTGCAGCACTTCTGGGCGAAGCTCCCGAGCAGGTAATGCAGGGTGGATGGCTGCTCTTTTCGGCGGTGATTATTGCGCCAATTTTCGAGGAGACTCTCTTCCGCGGATACATCGCCGGCACGCTCCGCAAAGCCTATGGAGCGGTTGCCGCATGGATCGTATCTTCACTCCTCTTTGGCTTGGCTCACGGCGCGCCCTCGACGGCCCTTACAGCCTTCTTTAGCGGTCTTATTCTCTGCTACTGCTATATGCGTCATCGTTCGCTGGTTATGGCCATCCTGCTCCACGCGATGAACAACGCCACGGCCTGCTTTATGATAAACATCGGCATTGGCGACAGCTCGATGCGCCAACTCATAGCCAACGACCAGATATATTGGATTGTTTTTGCACTATGTCTGAGCATCTCGATTATAGCCATTGCGCGTATGTGGCAGAACATAAAATCGCTCGAAAACAACAAATATCTGCCTTAAACGTAATAATATCGGTAAAGAGTGCGTTTATTTCAAGTAAAAAAACTATCTTTGTCCGATTATTATGCGCCGATTTATAAAAATATCGACTCTTCTTGCCGTTGCATTGAGCATCTCGTGCCGCGAACTTCCCGACTATTTAGTCGGGAGTAATACTGTTGCGCGCGTAGGCAAGCGCGAACTTTCAACGACCGAAATCAAGGAGGCAATGCCCGCAGGTCTTACAGGCGAGGATAGCCTTGCCTTTACCCAACTCTACATCGACAAATGGCTTATCCGCCAGCTCAAAATCGAGGAGGCCGACCAGCTATTCTCTTCATCAGAGGAGGATATCGAACGTCTGGTTGAGGAGTATCGCCAGTCGCTTCTTATGCGAAAGGTTGATCAATACTATGTCGATGAGCAGATGAGCGAAGATTTCTCGGATGAGGATATTGCCGAGTATTACAACACCCACAAAGCCGATTTTACACTCGACCGTACGCTTATCAAGGGCCGTATCGTGCGTCTCGACGAGAATTATCGCCAGCGCACCAAACTCAAGGAGCAGATGAAGCGCGCCTCGAATTCGCCGAGTGCCGACAAGACCTTCATCGATATGTGCGAGAAGAATAACTTCCCTATTTTCGACCATCGTACCGAGTGGATTAATCTTACCGACTTTTTGGCCTACCTGCCCATCGTTCGTCAGCAGGATTATAGCGAATTGCTCAACACATTGGGCGTTCAGGAGATGAAGGATAACACATCGCGCTATTACTTCGAACTTACGTCGGTATGCGGCAAGGGTAATGTTGCTCCACTCGAGATTGTAAAGGATAACATCCGTCGCATACTTATCACCCAGCGTCGTAGCGAAATTATCAAGAGCCACGAGCAGGCTATCGTTAGCGATGCCTTTGCCAATGGCCACGCCCGCATCTATAAATCGCCCACCAAGGCAAGCACTCCGACCGAAACATCGGCCGACACCACTGCGAGCGATACGAACATCACAAACGAGCAGAACTAATTTGAATTAAAAGAAAAACGAAGATATATGTTTAACAAAAGAAGTTTTACAGCAATTCTAACCATCAGCCTAATGTTGGTTGCTGGTATCATTACAGCACAACGCCGTCAGGTCGTATTGGATCGTGTCGTCGCTATAGTCGGAGGATCGGCAATCCTCTATTCCGAGGTTGTCGAGATTGCCGACCAACTCGTTCAGCAACGTCGTGAGGCGGGTTACACCTCCGACCGTGACCCTATGAACGAAGGTCTGGAGGAGTTGATGAAGCAGAAGTTGCTCTACAACCAATCTCTCATCGACTCAATCCCCGTGGGTGGCGATGTAAACGCCTTTGTCGAGGAGCAGTTGCAGGCAATGATTGCCGAGGCCGGCTCAATTGCCGACTTCGAGCGTATGCAGCACATGCCCATCTTCAACTATCGCGAGATTCTGCGTCAGAAAATCACCGAGCAGGAGGGTGCGCAGGCAATGCAACGCCACGTGGTGAGCGACATCACGGTTACCCCGGGTGAGGTCGAGCGTTTCTTCGACACACTTACCATCGAGGAGTTGCCCATCATCCCCGATCAGTATGTCTATGCCCATATCGTTCGCTACCCCTCATCACAGGAGGAGGCCAAGCAACGTACACGCGAGCGATTGCTCGAGATGCGTGAGCGTATCATCACAGGCAAATCCACCATGCCCATTTTGGCTCGTACCTACTCTGTCGATCCGGGATCGGCTATTCGCGGTGGAGAGTTGGATCCCACGCCGCTCGAGCAGTTGGCATAGCCCTTTGCCGATGCGTTGGAGAAGCTCAAGCCCGGTCAGATTTCGGAGGTTGTTGAGACCGAGTATGGTTTCCACATCATCGAGCTTTTGGAGGAGCCAAAGAATAAGCTCTATCACTTCCGCCACATCCTTCTCCGTCCTACATTTACAACCGACGAGTTGATGGCTCCGGTTAATATGCTCGATAGCCTTGCCAAGCAGATTCGTGCCGACTCTATCACGTTTGAGGAGGCTGCGCTGAAATACTCCGAGGATAAACACTCGAAGATGAATGGAGGTGTGGTAACTAACCACGATATCTTGATGAGCAACCCCAGCTACTCGAACGTGAAACTCTCTCGTTCGAAGTTCAAGGCCGAGGATTTTGGTTACGGTCTTGGCCAGCAGGATTATATGAACATCATGAGAATGAATGTTGGCGACGTATCCAATGCCTATATGACCGAGGATATCCGTGCCAACAATATAGGCAAGATTATCAAGCTGCTGGAGATTATTCCTACCCATCCGGCATCGCTCACCGACGACTACATCGAGATCGAGCGAATGGCTCTCAATGCCAAGCAGGAGAAGATTTTCAACGCTTGGATGAAGGAGAAGATCGAGGGATTCTACATCTTTATCGATCCCGAATTCCGTGATGGCGAGTTCACGTTCCCCAATTGGGTTAAATAACAATTAGGAGTCTTTAGTCGTGCGCCGAATAATTACTATATCAATCATCGTCTCGGTCTTTGCCGGATTGCTGTTTGCCCAGGAGGTAACCTTTACGCGTGCCTTGCTCGAGGAGAGCAGTGCCGAGGTGGCTTCGTTGCAGACAGCGCGTGCTGCACAGAGCCAGAAGGCTCGTTCGGGAAAGAGTGCCAAGCCCCAACGTCGTCGAATTGACTTTATGGCCGACTACGTAAGCCCCTACAATCAGGGAGGCGATAGCGTGGTTTACTTCACAGGCAACTTTGCCGCCCACCATAACGGAGCCGTTATTGCCTGCGATAGTGCCGTACGCTTCAACGATACGAAGTGGGGATTCTATGGCGATGTCATAATCAACCAAGATTCAATCTACATCTATGGCGATAGCGCGAAATATGATGGCGACGCTAATATTGCCGAGGTTTTTGCCCCTATCGTAAAGGTTGTCGATGGCGATGCGCTGCTCTATACCTATAACTTCAGTTTCAATACAGCCGAGAAGATTGGTACCTATACGGGTGGCGGCGTGCTGGTTCATGACAACGATATTTTGGAGTCACAACGAGGCTACTACTACTCGGATACCCACGATATTATATGCGTCGAGGATGTCGAGATTCACGGTTCGAACTACGATACGAAGAGCGACTCGGTAATTTATAATACCGATACGAAGTTCGCCCGCTTCTTTACCAATAGCGAGATTTGGGATGTCGATGGAACATACCTCTCGGCAAACGAGGGCTTCTACGACAATGCTCTAAATATGTATAAGGTGACGCTCAACGGCTATATCCTCTCCGAAAAACAGGAGGTTTGGGGCGATACACTCACCTACTTCCGTAGCCACGAGCACGTTATTGCCGAGGGCAATATCCAGATGGACGATACCGAGCAGAAGATTCTTGCCTTTGGCGACTATGCCGAGTACTGGGGTCTCGAGAAGAGCGCGTTGCTCACTCGTAATCCAGTCGCTATCGGCTACGATACAACCGAGAGCGACAGCATATTTATCAGTGCCGACACAATGCGCTTTAATACCATTTCGCGCCTTGCCGAAGAGCGCGCAGCTCTGCGTAAAGCTATTGCCGACTCTATCGCTCAAGCCGACTCTATCGCCAAAGCTCGTGCCGAGTTAATCCGTATCCGCGAGGAGCGTCTGGCCGAGAAGGCAAAGCAGGATTCGTTGGCGTTGATAGCCCAGCGGACTGCCGAATTTGAGGCTCGCGAGCAGGCTCTCCAGGACTCACTCGATGCCGTTGAACTCGCAGCCAAAGAGGCTCAAAAAGCAGCCGAGCAGGAGCAGCAGCGCGCAGCAGAACAGGCCCAGCAGGCCGAGGTAGCTCAAAATGTCTCTACGGAGCAAACCGAACAAGCTGCAACGACCGCGGATAACAACGCTTCGGCCGACAATAAGAAATCTTCGGAAAGGAGAGCCGAAAAGAGTTCAAAGAAGGGCGCAGAAAAAGATAAGAACGCCACCAAACAAGACGGTGCCGACAACAAACCTCTCGCCGAGCAGGCCGACACCGTAAACAATGCGGCCACACTGGCGCAGGACTCGCTGGCGGTTGACTCATTGGCTACCGATTCATTGCGACTGGACTCTATGGCTATCGATACAGCCAATATGACCATCAAGCAGCTGCGCAAATATGCCAAGGAGCAGGCAAAACTCGAGAAGGCAAATATCAAGAAAGCAAAGGCCAAAGCACGCAAACTGATGCTCGACTCAATAGGTCTGTTGCGCCGCGCAAAGGCCGTGGAGCTATATAAACGCCAGCAGCAGATAGACCTCAAACGCTATACCCGCGACTCATTGCGTCGCGCCAATAAACGCGCAAAGCTTTTGGCCAAGGGCCGCGACGTATCGGCACTCGACTCATTGGATTCGCTGGCATCGATGGAGCGTCAACGACTTATGACCGACTCGTTGCAAAAGGATTCTATGGCCAAGAACTTGCTGGCACAGGATTCAATGGCGACCGACTCGCTCTCTGGCGCAATGACGGCCGATTCATTAGCCGCCGACTCATTGGCAACCGACTCTACGCAGGTTGATAGCCTCTATCGCGTTGTCAAGGCCTACCGCAAGGTGCGCATTTTCCGTAAGGATGTGCAGGCCATCTGCGACTCACTTGTCAGCAGCACGACCGACTCTATAATACATATGTACTTCGAACCTGTCTTGTGGAATGGCACCAACCAGATTGCTTCGGCGCAACTCGATGCCTATACCCAGAATCAGCAGATTCTGCGCGCCGAGTTCCTCGAGAATCCTATAATGGTGTCGGAGGTCGATACAAGTTACTACAATCAGGTGACGGGCAAGACCATGACGGCCCATTTCGCCAATAACGAGATATATCGTAACGATGTTGACGGTAACGTGCAGACCATCTATTTCCAACGCGAGGATGAGAGGTCGGCCGTCGTCACGGAGTTTGTCTATTTGGAGGGCGCGTCGGCAACGTTCTATATCGAGAATCGCGATGTTGTGGCCATCACCTATCGTAACGATGTGCCGCTGGAGCTCTACCCCATCGCCCTTATTCCCGAGAACCAGATGCGTAAGCTGCCTAATTTCAAGTGGGTACCCGAACTGCGACCAACGCGCGAGAATATCTTTAATCGTACGATACGCCCCTCGCGCCGTGCCGAGAGTGCCTCACACCAACGCCCGACATTCCGAATTGTCGAGAAGATGGACCGTTTCAAGGAGCGACTCTTGGAGCAGGGCCTCTGGATGGACCGCGAGGACGAACTCAAACCCGACATCGTCGAATGGCGCGACACCCGCGACTAAAAAGCGGGCCACACGACTCAATAAGCGGCATATCTGCAACTATGCCCGCAACCAACCCCACACCCCACCTCCCGCGGAGGTGGGGATTTTTGTATATAGCAATATCCCACCGAGTGTTGTTCGTTTGAAAAACTTTTCTTAATTTTGTAATGTCGTGTGGCTTACGCTGTGCGACGGAACATATTAAGAAAGTGTTTTCTTTTGTCCTTAATCGAAAATGTGGAAGTTTTCAGTACAAGAGGGCGAACGAACAGCACTCATTTCTTGTTTAGTTATGGCAAGGGTATTGTACCCTACCCCATACTATTCAAGTGTGGGGTATTGCGTCGTTTATTACTGCATAGGTCTTTCCACAACCTTCACATAGATAAACGAAATCGGCTCCACACTTTCTTTTTTATTAACCCCACTATTGAGGAGCGAATAGTAATTTGGATTGAACTCTAAACGTATAATTTAATACAAATTACTATGAAAAAACTACTATTTCTTACTACGATTCTTTTTGCTGCATTTTTTGTTTCGTGCAGCGAAGAGTACGACGATTCTGCATTGACAAATCGTGTTGACAATCTTGAAAGCCGAGTTGAACGACTCGAAGAGCTCTGCGCGCAGATGAACACAAACATCAGTTCATTGCAGACCATTGTTAACGCCCTTCAGCAGAAGGACTTTATTACTACCGTTGCGCCCATCAACAAGGATGGTAAAGAGGTTGGTTACACCATCACTTTCTCAAGTGGTAAGTCAATCACAATCTATCACGGCAATGACGGAAAAGATGGCTCGGATGGCAAAGATGGCCAAAATGGCACCGACGGTACAGATGGTTCCGATGGCTACACACCTAAGATTGGCGTTAAGAAAGATGCCGATGGTATCTATTATTGGACCATTGATGGTGAATGGCTGACCGATGATGCCGGCAACAAAATTCAGGCACAAGGCAAGGACGGCCTGAATGGTGGAAAAGATGGCGAGGACGGCGAAGATGGAAAAGATGGCTCCGATGGTGCAGACGGCAAAGACGGTATCACTCCACAGTTGAAGATTGAGGATGATTATTGGTATGTATCATACGATAATGGTGCAACGTGGACCAAACTCGGCAAAGCCAAAGGCGAAGATGGAAAAGATGGCGCTGACGGTAAGGATGGCCAGGATGGTAAGGACGGCGTTGACGGCGAGGATGGCCAGAATGGTACAGATGGTAAGGACGGCGTTGACGGTGAAGATGGTGCCGACGGAACGGATGGAAAAGATGGTAAGGATGGCGACTCTTTCTTCCAGAGTGTAACGCAGGATGCCAATAATGTCTATTTTGTTTTGTCTGATGGCACAACTATCACAATTCCAAAGGCGGCGAGTGCAGAGAATATCGAATTGACCTATATTCCTCGCTACTCGGATGGTAAGGCGACGGTTTTCTATACCGAGAAGGCTGACAGCTATGTAGAGTTTGATTTCGAGGTTTCGCCCGTGTCTGCAGCACAGCAGATTGCATCTAATTGGCAGAGTTGGGCGACGGTAAAGGCTGTCTATACCGAAACTCGCGCAGCTGTATCTTTAATTGATATGCCGATTATCTCTTGCACTGCCGACTCTCAGGCGGGAATCATTACCGTAAAGGCTTCGGGCAAGAATTTGAGTGACGATTTCTTTGCGGGCGCAGAGGATGCCAGCGCACGCCTATCGATTACCGTCGATAATGCAAAATACACACCGGATTATGTGCCGATGGTAGCAGTAAAATCCGGCGCAACATCCACAACCCAACCTAATAATGAGATTTGGTACACCTCTACCGATGGAAAGGTTGTACCCCCAAGCAAAACTAATGTCTTTGGTGCTAATATCGTATCAAACACCTATGAAGATGGCAAAGGTGTGATTAAATTTGATGGTGAAGTGACTAAAATTGGAGAATATGCATTCTCTAATTGCAGCAGCCTTACAAGTGTTACTATTCCTGATAGCGTGACTGAGATTGGAGCTTATACATTCAATAATTGCAGCAGCCTTACAAGTATTACTATTCCCGATAGCGTGATTGTGATTGGAGAGTCTGCATTCCGAGAGTGCAGCAGCCTTACAAGTGTTTCTATTCCCGATAGCGTAACCTCTATTGGAGAGGGTGCATTCTCTTGGTGCAGCAGCCTAAAAGCCTTTTATGGAAAATTTGCATCGGCAGATAATAGATGTTTGATTGTTGATGGTACACTTAATGCTTTTGCTATAGGATGTGATGCTACCTCATACACTATTCCCGATAGCGTGACTGAGATTGGATATGAAGCATTCTCAGGATGCAGCAGCCTTACAAGTGTT
>JAGBIR010000115.1 GCA_017934845.1 Alistipes sp.
GGCGCGACTGAAGAAGATTCGCCACGTGGCACTCGATATGGATGGCACGATATATATGGGAGGCTCGTTGTTTGACTTCACAAAGCCCTTCTTGGCGCGCCTGCGTCGCTTGGGTATAAGCTATTCGTTCCTTACGAACAACCCCTCGAAGTCGATTGCCGACTATCTGGCAAAGCTCGAAGGGATGGGTATCGAGGCAACGGCCGACGAGATGTACACCACGGCATTGGCAACAATAGACTATATCCGCACGCACTACCCCGAGGCAAAGCGTCTGTTCCTGCTCGGCACACCGAGTATGCAGGAGGAGTTCATCAAGGCGGGATTCATCTCGACAGCCGATGACCCAAAAGATAGGCCCGATGTGGTTGTGGCGGCTTTTGATATGACATTGCAATACAGCCGTCTATGCCGCGCCGCGTGGTGGGCATCGCAGGGAGTGCCCTACATAGCTACCAACCCCGACCGCGTATGCCCCACCGACCAAGAGGTTGTGCTGGTTGATTGCGGTTCGATATGTAAGTGCATCGAGCACGCCACAGGCCGCAAACCCGACATCACGTTGGGTAAGCCCGACCCGAATATGCTCACCGGCGTACGTCAGCGTTACGGTTTGGAGGCCGAGGAGATTGCTATGGTTGGTGACCGCATCTACACCGATATCGAGATGGCCCACAATGCGGGAGCCTTCGGCGTATTGGTTCTCTCGGGCGAGACGACCGACGAGGTTGCTGCCGCAGCCGAGAAGCAGCCCCACCTTACCATCGACAGTATTGGTGTGCTGGGCGAACTGCTGGAGAAGGCTCAATGAGCGACTGTTCCCCGGAAGCATTAGAAAGAGGACAATGTAAAAAAAAGAAACAAACACAAACACAATACACACAAACCATTAAAATTTTAACACTGTAACACGCAAAATCAAATTATTGTTGAGAGCAAGATGGCTCAATTTTGAATTTTGCAATTTGAATTTAAATTATGGATTATTTACTTTTAGTAGTCGGTTTAGCTTTGATAACCGTTTGTGCCGACTGGCTAACAAAGGGTTGTGTCGGGATGGCAGCACGATTTCGCGTGCCTGAATTTATTGTTGGATTGACGGTTATGGCCGTAGGTACTTCGTGCCCTGAGCTTACCGTAAGTATTATGTCGGCAATAAAGGGTAGCAGCGAGATGGCTATCGGCAATGTAACCGGCTCAAATCTTTTTAACACGCTGATTATCTTGGGTCTCTGTGCTGTAATTAAGCCTATTGATATTTCACGCGAGAATATCCGTCGCGATATACCTATCTGTCTTGGCGCATCGCTGTTGTTGTGGATAACCACTGCCGACGTACTGTTCGGAACAGGTACAGAGGGCACTATCGGTCGCGTTGAGGGTATCATATTCCTACTTCTATATGTGGCAGTTATCCTCTTCTCAATCCGCTCGGCAAAGAACGACGCTCCGACCAAGGAGAGCGCATCGGCCGGCACCGAGGGTCTTATGTCGTGGGGCAAGGTACTCTTCCTCATCGTTGTGGGCCTTGCAGGTTTGATTTATGGTGGTAATATGTGCCTTAACTCGGCTACGGCAATCGCACGCGCTTGGGGCGTTAGCGAGGCTATCATAGCCATTACAATCGTTGCAGCAGGAACATCGCTTCCCGAGCTGGCTTCGAGCATCTCGGCTATCATCAGCAAGAAACCTTCACTCGCGTTGGGTAACATCATCGGCTCTAACATAGCTAACATACTGCTTATTCTGGGAGCCAGCTCGACAATCACTCCTCTTACGATGGGCAATATTACATCGCTCGACATCTGGATGGTATTGATTGCGGCTCTCGTGCTTTTGGTATCGGCCATCTTTATCGGCAAGCGCAAGATAACACGCGTGGAGGGTGCTCTCTACCTCGCCATCTACGTTGCCTACGTTATATTGTTGATGAAATAGTTTAATGGTCCGCGGTGTCGGCTCTGCCCCTCAAAAGCAGAGTCGGCAAAGGGCCATAAATAACAGATAAAATTACTATGTACACGTTCGATCACGACCTCTTTCTGTGGCTCAACTTCGATGGCGGTGCCGTACTTGATGCCATAATGCTCACGCTCTCGAAGCCCATATTCTGGACTTGGCTCTACCTTATTATGCTCTACATTGTGTGGCGCAAGGAGGGTTGGCGTACCGTACTGCTATTTGTCGTGGCGTTGGCTCTATCGGTCGTGGCTGCCGATATGATTGCAGGAATCTTCAAGCATACAGGCTTGCTGGGTGGCCTTTGGGAATCGTTCCCCGCACGCCTGCGACCCATGTACACCCCCGAGCTGGAGGGCGAGGTACATTTTGTCAAGCTGGGCGGTAAGTTTGGAACTGTCTCGGCTCATGCCGGCACGATGGCTGCTGTGGCTGTGGTTGCGATAGGTGCTATCCGCCGACGATGGTTCAGCTGGTTGATGGTCTCTGCGGTGGTGCTGGTCTGCTACTCGCGCATCTATCTGGGCTATCACTTCCCCGTCGATATTGTGCTGGGCTTGTTGACAGGCGTGATGTCGGGAGCTGTTATGCTCGCCGCCTATCGTTACATTCGTCGCCACTACATCATCCAGCGACCAAAAGAGTAAACTACAAAAACGAGATATTATGGAGAACGCTTATACCGTGGCACTGATCTACGACTTTGACGGCACGCTGGCCCCGGGAAATATGCAGGAGTATGACTTTATCCCCGCTGTGGGCAAGAGTAACAAGGAGTTCTGGCACGAGGCTAACTCGCTTGCCGAGGAGCAGGATGGCGATGCCGTTCTGGCATATATGGCGCGTATGATTCAGGAGGCGCAGAGCAAGGGACTCTCGCTGCGCCGCGAGGCTTTTCAGGAGTCGGGCCGTAACGTACGATACTACAAAGGTGTCGAGGGATGGTTTGCGCGTATGAACGCCTACGCTTCGGAGCGCGGCCTCAGGCTGCTGCACTATGTAAATTCGTCGGGTCTGAAGGAGATTATCGAGGGTACGTCAATCGCCGGCGAGTTTAAGCATATCTACGCCTGCTCGTTCCTCTATAACGTCGATGGCATAGCCTATTGGCCTGCCGTGGCGGTAAACTACACCAACAAGACGCAGTTTATCTTCAAGATTAACAAGGGTGTCGAGTCGGTTTACGATGCCCAGAAGGTTAATCAGTATATGGAGGAGAATCGTCGCCCCGTACCCTTCAAGCGAATGATCTATGTTGGCGATGGTACGACCGACATCCCCTGCATGCGCTTGGTGAAGAACTTTGGCGGCCACTCCATTGCTGTGTATAATCCCGACGAGAAGGGCAAGCGTAAGGAGATGAATACGCTGATTCGCGACAACCGCGTAAACTATGTCTGCGAGGCCGACTACTCGGCAGGCTCGGAGATGGACGTCATAGTGCGTGCAATAATCGACAAGATTGCCGCCGACGTACGCCTCGAGCAGTTAGAGGTACAGAAATAAGAATCAAAAATTTTCGATATATGGCAACTATCCGACTAACTAAAGAGTTTAGCTTCGAGGCGGCCCACTCATTGGAGGGCTACGATGGTGCGTGCCGCGAGATTCACGGCCACTCCTACCGCCTGTTCGTCACAATCAAGGGCGAGCCATCGGCCGACCCCTACGACCCGAAGCAAGGCATGGTGATGGATTTCGGGCTGTTAAAACGTATTGTCGGCGAGCAGATTATCTCGCAGATGGATCACGCCTTCGTGGTGCGCCGCACCGAGCAGGGCGAGTCGTTGCGCCAGATGCTCTCGGATCGCTACGACAATATAGTGATGGTAGATTACCAGCCCACGTGCGAGAATATGCTGGCCGACTTTGCCGAGCGACTGCTGGGTAGCCTGCCCGACGATGTCGAGCTATACTCGCTGCGCCTGCA
>JAGBIR010000116.1 GCA_017934845.1 Alistipes sp.
AAGGCAGATGCCGAAAGAGCCTTGTTAGACGGATTCTTTATTTATATGCCTCGACTCCCCTATTAAGAAAATCAATAAACGCCTCTACATCCAAATCATATCCGCGCGGCTCAACGAGTGGCTTACCATCTCGACCCTGCAACACATAATATGGCTGGGCATTTACGCCATAGGTTTTCAATGCGTAATATGAGTTGATTTTACCCAACGTCTTAAGCACCTTACCGGCATCGGTAGTAACCCAATCAGCCTCATCGACCTTTAGCTTATCATCGGCATACAACGCTACGATTACATACTTCTCGCGCAGAATCTCCAGCACTCGGGGATCAGACCATACGCGCGACTCCATTTCGCGGCAGTTAACACAACCATGACCCGTAAAATCGACAAACAACGGCTTGCCAACCTTTGCAGCATAAGCCTCGGCCTCCTCCAAATCGAAGAAGCCATCCAAACCGTGAGGTAACTCCAGCACGTCGCCATACTTCACGCCCTGCTTTGCACCACTCTCGCTAACCGCTGCCGAGCCGGCTCCCATCACAAAATCCTGCGACTGGATTGGAGGTAGATAACCCGACAAAGCATTCAGCGGCGCACCCCACATACCGGGAAGCATATATACCACAAACGAGAACGATGCAATTGCCAGCACCAAACGTGTTACCGACAGATACTGCATATCGCTGTCGTGCTTGAACTTCAACTTACCCAGCAAGTACAAGCTCATGAGTGAGAATATCGCAATCCAAATAGCCAAATAAATCTCACGATCCAAGATGCCCCAATGGTAGGTCTGATCGGCAACGCTCAAGAACTTCAAACCGAGAGCCAACTCAACAAAGCCGAGTACAACCTTTACCGAATTAAGCCAACCACCACTCTTCGGCAACTGCTTCAACCACGTCGGGAACAGAGCAAAGAGCGTAAACGGCAAGGCAAAGACTACCGAAAAGGCCAGCATAGTCAAAATCGGAGCCCAGAACTCACCCGATGTTGACTGAATAAGTGCCGAGCCGACGATAGGGCCCGTACAAGAGAACGACACCAACACCAATGTCAGAGCCATAAAGAATACACCCGTAAGGCCACCCTTATCGGCTTTAGCATCGCTGGAATTAACCAACTTTTCGGGCAATACAATCTCGAATGCACCAAAGAACGATGCCGCAAAGACCATAAATACGATAAAGAAGATGATGTTGGGCAACCAATGTGTCGCAATCCAATTAAAGATATCGGCCGTAATAGCATCGCCACCAATCAACCAAGTAAGGAAGATAATAACGCCGATAGGCACTGTATATAGCAACACGATAAACAGGCCATACATCAACGTGCGGAAACGGCCACGAGCTACACTACCCGAGCTCTTCAAAAAGAACGATACGGTCATCGGGATCATCGGAAAGACGCAAGGTGTAAGAAGCGCAATCAAAGCCCATCCCACGGCTGCGAAAATCAATCCCCAGAGCGATGCGCCACCCTTCTCAACGGGCTGTTCAGCCTCGACCTTCTCGGCTACGGCAGGTGCTGTTGATGCTCCAACCTGAAGCGTAAAATCATTCGAGCCGGTAGTACAATTCTGGTCGTTGCACGCCATCCAATCAACCATAACGGCAATGGTAGCACCCTCCGCAGATTTCACCTCCTGCACAAACTTTACAGGCGCAGCATAGTAGCCAATCTCCATTGCGAATATCTCGTTAAACTCGCGAGTTGACTCGCCCAACGCCTTTGTCTCGCCTACCAACTCATAACCCGCAGGCGACTCGAAGGTAAAAGTTGTAGCCATAGGGCCGCCCTCATAGGGGCCCATATCGTAAAGATGCCACCCCATCTCGGGTACCGCCTCAAAGACCAGACGATAGGCACCATCACCCATATCCTCGACCGATGCCGACCACTTTACCGGATCAGCAGGCTGTGCCACGGCCGCAATCGATGCAACCACAGCAACAAGTGTCAAAAACAATTTTTTAGCAATATTCATACTGCAATATCTATTTAATTAACAATCCATTTTGCGGTGCAGACTCCGCACCAAGCAACAAAAATAGTGTAAAATTAAAACTTATGCAACCTTACAACAAAAAAAGCGTCATATCGCTACTGGATACAACGCCTTTAACATATTATTTTACAGCTTCTATTCGCCTACCTCACCCCAATCGTCAATCCATGGGACATAGCGCATTTCGTCGTCGGTCATTGCCTCAACCTCGTCGTCGGTAAGCATCGCCGCCTCGCCATTAGTAAAGACCATATCGTCGAAGCGATTGAGCGTAAGCTGATAAAGAGCATAGTCATACTGACCGCCCGAATAGTCCGAAGTCTTTGAATAGATACAGTAGATAGCCGTAATGGTAGCCTCCTCGCCATCCTTACACAACGGACGATTTGCAAAGCGTGAATAACCGCTCGTGCGGACAATGTAGTTACCATCGTCCGAGCAATAGAACTTCGACGCCTTATTCTGCGAAGCATCCGAGCCATCCAACGCCAGCAGCTCGTCGTTATAGGTAAACAGCACCGAGCCATACAAGCTACGACCCGTAGCATACTCCTCGCCCGTAGCGGTATGATCGGTCTCGCGGAATGCCCAACGATACCACGCCTTATTGACGATAGGACGGGGATCGGTATATATCCAGCTAGGGTAGATATTCTCATTCGAGCCACTCTTCAAGCTTGGCGACTTCACACCATTCTGATCCTTCACGCCCGCATAGTGGCACTTCAAGCCTTCGAATCGCATCAAACGGCCGAACATCTGCTCACGGTTGGCTGCCGACAATACCGATTTATAGTTCTGCTTCGTAACGGTAATGATATCCACCGACGCAGGATTTGCCTTCCACTGCTCGAAAGTACCGACATTCAACTCGGCCTGACCTCCGGGGAATACATGCTCATCGATTACCGACTGAATCTCGAGGTTTGAGTTTGCATAAAACTTATGCTCGCCCGCCTTGTTGTATGACTCGCTGGGCGCACCGCCAATGTTAAGCATCATACGGTAGTTGCCGATATAGAGTCCCTTCAGACGTACATAGACCCATGTTCCATAAGGATAACGCACACCGACATTGTTGTTGAGTTTAATCTCGATACCGGTAGTCTCATCCTGCACATATAGCGACTTATAGACATTGCCCTGCTCGTCGTCCGACACCACCTTGCCCTTGATATAAAGGTCTTCCTCAACCTGCACATACTTCGTATCACCCCAGCTGCCATTCGATCCCGTACCGCTGATTGACTTAAACTTATCGGTAAAGATCTCCTTACACTCAGCAATAGTGATATAACGAGACTCGGGGAACTTCGCCTCGAACGACGCATCCTCGTAAATATCGCGCTCGGGAACACTCTCAAAATCCTCATAGCAGCCCACCAAGACAAGGCACGCCGCCATTTTTGTCAATATTCTATTTAGTTTCATTTTCACTCTGTTTTATGCTTTAGAAGCGGAAATAAACATTAAGATAATAGGTCGTACCGAACATATAGAAGTACTTCGAATCGAAGCGACTGTATGTTGTCATACTATCCTTTGTCGTATATTGGTTATCAGGACCCATCACGATAGTCTTGTCGGTCACCCTGTTCAATCGCATCTGCTCATAACCTCCGGTCTTAATATCCTGATTATTCAAGATATTCTTTAGCTCGAGGCTGAAGCCCAACTGATACTTATACTTGATATACCACGTTTTACCAATGCTTGCCGAAAGAGTAAAGGCATCACCCAAATCCTCCTGACGACGAATATCCTCAATCTTACCAACCACCTCGGCACGCTGACGACCTGTCTCGAGATTTGCAAAGTCGTAAGTCGCCATAATCATATTGGCCAGATACTCCGTACGATACATAGGGTTCATCGAGAGGTAGAGTCGGTCGTAATAGTTCAAATTGGCATTGATAAACCAGTTACTACCGCTACGGAACGACAGACCTGCATTGATAGCAGTCTGCGGAGTACTCTCAATCTTCATTCCCTTCCAATTCACCTTGCTATTCACAACATCCGACGCCGAGTTATCGATCATCTGCGTAAATTCGGGATTCGAAGTGTACTCATAGTCGCCATAGCTTACCGCTCCAACAAACGAAAGGCCCCACGCAATAGGCACATTAACGCCCAACTCGACACCCATATAACGCTTATCGATACCACTCATAGCAAAGTTGGTAAACGAACTCTGCGTATCGTCGTAGAACGAAATCACCTTCGACTGATCCTTAATTTCGGTATAGTAAGCCGACAGGCGAGCCTTCATCCATGGAGCATTGAGGTTGTAAGTTACATCAACACCCAATACCTTCTCGGGCTTCAGACCCGGCGTAAGCTGATTTCGCGTACGGGCCGACACGAAGGCATCGCGGAAAAGTGTAGGATTCTGCATTGCAGTTGCCGATGCCTCAACCGAGTGAGAGCCATTGAACTGATACTTCAGATTCAACTTCGCCTTATAAGTTAGCTGATTTATCTTCTCAGAATCGCCAAACGAGGTCTTTCCGATATTACCATTTGCAGCCTCGGTAGTAAACAAACCCTTCTCCCAAAGACCCTCACGCCAGATGTTCGAGAAGCCGACCTCGCCACCTACATTTGCCGAGAATCCGCCAAATTGCATCTTATACATAGCCCAAAGCTGGCCCTGACGAACGTGTGCATAGTAGTCGTAACCATACTTATCGCCCTCGCGGACAGCCTGCGCACGACCGTGCTGGCGGTAGTAGGCCATATTATTTTGGTAAGCCACAGCATCGGCACCAAAATCGCGCTCGGCAAACTTATCGATATCCAGCCAGTAGTCGCCACCCAACAGATCCTTAACCTCGCTATAATACTCCGTACGGTTGATACGCAGACGCACACCACCCATCAACTCCGAGCCATTGCGGAACAGGTGATTCACCTGCGCCACAAAGTTATAATCCAGCTGATCGGTGTGACGCTCCTCGATCATCGTCGATGAACGACGACCGCCATACTCATCATCGTAAACGCCCTGCTTATTGGTCTGAATCATACCATCCCAATCCATTCTGCCATTCCAACGCTGCAAGGCATCCTTATACTGCGAGCGCAAAGTCTCAATATCGGTATCGGTGTATGAATGAGGCTTGCCCAATCTGTCATCCAGCGCATTCACAGCCATGTGACGCGCCAACTTATTACCATAGAATGAAGGTAATTTACGGTAGTAATCGGGACGCGGGTCCTCGCCACGCCACCAAGTAAGAGCCGAATAGCCATTCTTACCAAATCGCATTGAAGTAGCAGCCGACAACGAAGTATTCTCTGTAATCTGCCACTTATAATTCAGCATTGCGATAGGCTCGTGCATATCTCTTACGCGCGAGTTACGCAAATCATCCATCTGGTAACCCACATTCGGGTTATAGTAGTTATCGCCAAACAGATCATACGCCTCCTGTGTAGATGCCTGCTGCGCACCGCGCTGTGTAGGTGTACCCATAAAGGTCAAGCCCAACTGATGGCCCGAATCCCACTTCTTCTCTACCGATGCGAAGTAAGCAAAAGCGTTGTAATATACGCCATCGACATAACCGTTACCGCCCTGACGCGTTGAGACCGAGAAACCATACGACCAACCGCTATCCAACGCACCCGAAGCATACGAAAGCATCACGCGGAAGCGATAGAGTTGCGTAGCATTCACCACACTTGCACGGAAACCCTTACGCATCTGCGAAGCGCGAGCATTGATATTGGTTGTTCCGCCAATATTTCCCAAGCCTACGTCAGATACTTGCAGACCAGCTGTTGACTCCTGATTTCGCGTAGCATCGTTCAAGCCGCTCCACAACGACCACGGGCCGTAACCTGTAATGGCATCATTGAAACGGATTCCATTCAGATATACATCCTGATACGGAGAGTCATATCCGCGAACATTAAAGCGCATCTCGCTAAAGCGGTATGACGCTATGTTGTTAAATACATCCTTCGATGCCGACAGTGACGAAGGCAACGATCCGGTATCGCCCGACGACTCAGCATCGGTATCGAACTCGGCAAAAACCGAATCATCAATCGAGCCAACCAACTGTGGCACAAGTGCCAACTGATGCAGATCTTTGACCGTATTATATACTCGCACATGCACCTGCTGGCTCTCAAACTCCGAAGCCTCCAGCAACAGAGTGTACTCTCCCGCAGGCAGATTGTCAAAGATAAATTCACCGGCTGCGTTGGTCTCGACCTCAAACTTTGTTCCCTCGACCGTAACCTTAACGCCGCTGATAGCCTCGCGACCTTCGCGCGAAACTACCACACCCTTAACGCCCGATGACTGCGCATACATAGCCACCGAGAGAAGGGCAAAAGCCATTGTCAATAAAAGTCTCTTCATAGGATATAGATGTATGAATTATTTACCTATATAAATATATACGGGCAGGTGATCGCTAAAGCCGTTCTGGAAATTATTACCCACGAACGTACGCAACGGATAACCCTTATACTGTCCCTCCTGCTGAATCATATAGGGACGTGAGAATATGTTGCCATAGAACTTTGATTTTGGCGCACGCTGCAACTTCAACTCACCATGTGAGCCTGTGACAAGGTTCTCGGTAACACATATATTATCAAACAGATTCCACGAATCCTGATATGCCAATGTACCCAATCCTGCGCGCAGCATAGCATTGAACGGATTGAAGAAATCGCCACTCTTAAGATCCTTAATCTTACCTTTCGCGCCCATAACCTCGACGATGCTCGCGTCGGTTGCATCATCGTTAAAGTCGCCCATTGCAATAAACTTCGTAGCGGGATTCTTTGCCAAAACCGAATCCTTCAAAGCTTTAATCTGGCTGGCGCACGCCTCGCGCAGATGAGCCGAGCCGAACTGACCGCCACGACGTGAAGGCCAATGCGACACGAGGAAATAGAAGGGCTCGCCCTCGATTGTACCCCACATAACGACCAAATCGCGTGTACGAAAATCGGGCTCACCCGGCACTACGAGCTTAATATTATCGCTACCCTCCAACTTAAACACGTCGGCACGATAGATAAATGAGCAGTCGATACCACGCGCATCGGGCGAATCATAATGGCAGATGCGATACTTTGCAGGAGCTAACTTTGGCAACGCCACAATCTCCTCCAACACCGAGCGATTCTCCAACTCCGACAAACCAATCACAATGGGATAATCGCGCTGGATAGATGCCAAATCGAACAACACACGCTCGATATTCTTCATCTTGTGGTCATACTTATACTGATTCCACTGCTTCTCGCCCTCGGGCGTAAACTCATCATCGTGGGTATCGGGATCATTATACAAATCGAAAACGTTCTCGATATTGTAAAAAGCTACGGTATAAGGTTTCTGCGCGAAAGCCACCGAGGTAGCCATCACTGCCAACATCACAAATAAAATCGTCTTCTTCATTTTATAATAGTTTTCAGTTCATTCAATTAAAACCAAGCGTCGGGATTGTATTGCGACTCAACTTCATCCTCAATTGAATCGTTCAGCATTGTGAATAAATCAAAGCCCGTAATCTGCTCAATCTCGCGTACGCTCATAAAATATTCGCTCTTCAGCATGGTGCTACCGCCCGAATCATGGTGCTGGATAAACAGACCAATGGCCTGCAACTGCGATGCATCGGATATCTCAGCTATGGCCTTACCCGTGCGACCGTTAACCGTACGCAGCATAAGTTTATAATAGTGCGTAGGCACAGGACAACTTACGCCTGCCGCGGTAGTCGTTGCCGCGATTGACGAATGGCGTTCGCCATCGAAATATGCACCCGTTACGACATATAACGTATCGGCGCATATCTCGCTGCGCACCTTACCCTCCAAATTACTCCACAATTTCTGATTAAAATCGCCATACTGAGGGGTCATATTTGTCCAATAGAAGGTCTGATCCATCATCTTCTGCGAACATTTACGGTCGGCAGCAGCAATCTGATGACCACGGTCGTAACGACCCGCGTATGAGCGTGTCAAGTTAGGCTGATACTGCACCGGAATCGAAGGCTCGGCAATAAAATCATCGTTTCGTTTTGCAGAGCCGGTGGTATAGAACGAGTGCATAGGATATGCCACCCATAAAGCGGCCTTTTTCGTACGGTCGAAGCACATCGTGTAGTTTCGCACATTGCTCTTCGAGCCTACATTATCGGTATAGTAACGATAGTAGAAGTTCTCGTTCTCGACGCACAACGGCAACTCCGGCCATGCCTTCTTAATCACGCCCGACATATTGGGATTATCGGGTGTAGGCTTCTCGACCGACAGCTGCGTCAAATTCAAGCTGAAACGCTTTCCGCCCGTAAACTCCACACCAATCTCTGCCACGCGCTGCACGCCCGAGTAGTTGGGTTGCAGATAGAGATATACGATTTTCGTTGCCTGTCCCTGCGCAATCTCGCCCATTATGGTCGTACTATTGTCGGACAATCGACACCAACCGCCATCAGAATCTATTGTGATTTCATAGCGCATACCCTGTTGTGCGGTCAGCACCACAGCGCACTCTTTAGTCTCTCCATCAACAGTAGATACCGAAAGCTCAGCATTGATAATCGACACATCCTCACTGTCGCTACAAGCCACAGCAGCTACAACAGCAAGTAGAGTAATAACAAATTTTCTTACTTTCCCAACGATAAAGTTCATCGTTAACTATATAAAAAAGGTATAACATTAAATAAGATTTCATCGCCCGCCGCCAAAGCGACGGGCGACAAAATCCTCTATATAACGGAATTAATCATTTTAGACTAATTCATTTTTAGAAATCTACACGAGTGTGCAACTTACCGCAGTGCAAACGGTCCGCACAACCCTCCTTCAACTCATAATTACCATTCTCATGATCT
>JAGBIR010000117.1 GCA_017934845.1 Alistipes sp.
AATTTTGAATTTTGAATTCAACAACATACCCCCTCCCCCTTCGGGTACTCCCCCTATCTTAAGGGGAGAGTTTTTCTTCAGCTCCCCAAAATTTTCGCCCCTAAAATAGGGGAGATGTCACGCAAGTGACAGAGGGGTATAACACTATCGGTTCTCGTCTTTTAATTTAACAATAAAGGTGCTAAACAATCGTTCAGCACCTTTTCTTATCTCCTGTTTCGGCCTACTCCTTAACTTTTTTAAGCACAAGAGCCGTGCGCGAGGTGTTGTAAATCTTCAGGCGGGGCGCGAGCGAGCCATCTTCACACTCGACGTTGAATGTGAAGTACTCCTGACCCTTTGTCTGACGCTTCAAACCGCCGAAACGTGCCTCGTCGGTCGAGAGCAGCGCGACATACTTGCCGGCCTCGTGAACGGGCAGCTCGTAGTCGGGGATGGAAGCCGTTGAGTGCCAATTAAATATGAATATAAGGTCGCGGTGCGAATATACCATAGTCTTGTTCTGCTCGTCCATCAGCAGGTTGTAGGGGTAGCCGTTGGCGAGAATCTTCTCCTTGCTGACGAGCTTAATCATCGCGCGGTCGAAGTCGTTCAGATACGAGTAGCGCAACGCCTTGCTGTCGGCCAATGACCACTGACGACGTGCGTGGGCGTACGACCAGCCGTTACCCTCGCGCGGGAAGTCAATCCACTCGGGATGGCCGAACTCGTTACCCATAAAGTTGAGGTAGGCATCGCCGCCCGTAGTGATTGTAATAAGGCGAATCATCTTGTGCAGAGCCATACCGCGATCGACAACCATACTCTCGGTCTTGCGATCCATCGAGTCGTACATCAGCTTGTCGAGCAGGCGGAACGCGATGGTCTTGTCGCCCACCAACGCCTGGTCGTGCGACTCGGCATAGGCTACGGTCTTGACCTCGGGTAGGCGGTTTGTAAGTATGCTCCACATCTCCCATATGTTCCAATCCTCGTCGGGCGTATCCTTCAGCATCTTGATCCAGAAGTCGGGAATAGCCATTCCCAAGCGGAAGTCGAAGCCCATACCGCCGTCGTCGATAGGCGAGCAGCTGCCCGGCATACCGCTCACATCCTCGGCGATGGTAACTGCCTTTGGATTAAGCTCATGCACCAAGCGATTGGCCAGCGTGAGGTAGGTTATTGCGTCGAGATCTACTCCCTCGTCGAAGAATTTCTCGCGAGTGTCGAAGTCGGTGTAGCCGCGATGATAGTAGAGCATTGATGTGACGCCATCGAAGCGATAACCGTCGAAGTGGAACTCCTCGAGCCAATACTTTACGTTCGACAGAAGGAAGTGCTCAACACCACCCTTGCCGTAATCGAAAATCATTGAGTCCCAATACTTTTGGTAGCCTGCCTCGCCCGGCTTCGAGTAGTGATGCCCCGAGCCATCGAGGTCGAGGATGCCCTCGTTCAGGTTCTTAACATAGTGGGCATGCACCAAGTCCATAATTACGGCAATGCCCATCGAGTGAGCCTTGTCGATAAGCTCCTTCAGCTCCTCGGGCGTACCAAAGCGCGACGAGGGGGCAAAGAAGTTGGCAACGTGGTAGCCAAACGAGCCGTAGTAGGGGTGCTCGGCAATGGCCATAAGCTGCACGGCGTTGTAGCCCGCCTTCTTTATGCGCGGTAAGACCTTATCTTTAAACTCGATATATGTTCCCACGCCCGGCTCCTCCTGCGCCATACCAACGTGCGCCTCGTAGATTAAGAGGTTTTTCATATCGGCACACTTGAACTTCGCATCGTGCCACTCGAAAGGTTGCTCGATCCAGAATTGTGCCGTATAGTTCTTTGTTACATCATCCTGCACCACGCGACGCGCATAGGCGGGAATACGGTCGTGCCAGCCATTTTTGCCGTGGATGTGTAACTTATATAACGAGCCGTGAGTCAGCAAGTGACCATACATTGCCTCGGGCAGGAAGATGCTCCACACGCCATTCTCGCCCTTATCCAAGCGAAGTTGCGTGCGCTGCCACGAGTTGAAGTCGCCAAAGATAAATACGTCGATGGCCTCGGGCAGCCACTCGCGGAACCACCATCCGCAGAGCGCATCGTCCCACTGCCAGCCGAAGAAGTGGTGACCATTAGCATAATCAACAATAGAACCGGCCTGACGCTCAATATCTTGCATACGACGCAAGTATCTGTCGTGGCGGTCGGCAATACGGTCGGCGACGGGTTGTAACCACTCGTCACGCTCGACCATCGGAAGCAGGTTCTTTTTTTCGGTCATAATGCTCTGTGTGTTTTAATGTCAAAAAACAGATTTATATACAAATATACAAAACTATCGCGAGAAGTGGAACTTTTCTGTGCTCAATTTGTGTCAAAATTTATAATTCGTGCCGTTTTGATTATTTTTTGACGAAAAATGGCAGTAAAATGTCGGGTTTGGCGACATATTATATATATAAGGTATAAATTAAGGGTAAATTCTCGAAAAATGATAAATTATATATTTTGCCACTTCTCGCTCGTGCCACTTCTCGCTCGTGCCATCGTAAAATAGGCGAAAAAAGTGCCGCAGCGAGATGATAAATTAAAATTATATAGCGAAAAATAATTACGATTCGATATTTTTACGCACGTTTAACTTTTATTTTTGCGCAGAAAAAAGGTTAAAAATTGCGTTTTAATACATCTATATGCTATATGCTTTCAATGCGTAATAAATGCCCCCGATTTGCTTATAGAACGTAACTTATTGTGAAATAAAACAGTAAAATGTTTACTTATGTAATTTTATTATTAAATTTTTTTTGTTATTTGCAAATTATGACGTACTTTTGCATTTGTATTTTTTCGTAAAAAACAGCCGAAAATACACAATTTTACAAACGTACAATAAAAAATTAATGCTTATGGTAAGAAAACTTGTACTATCGTTAATTGCTGTTTTGAGTGTAGCTGCTATGGCAGTAGCTCAGAATAAGCAGGTGTCAGGTACAGTCGTCGACGCTAATGGCGCGCCCGTAGTAGGTGCAACAGTTATCGTTGATGGTACCACAAACGGTACGACGACTGGTGCAGATGGTAAGTTTACCCTCTACGCGCCGGCCAACGGATCGTTGCAGATATCTTTTATCGGTTACGAGGATGAGTTGGTCGCTATTGCAGGCAAGACCGAACTTTTCGTTCAGTTGACCGAGGATACAACTGCCATCGAGGACGTTATCGTCGTGGCTTTCGGTACGGCCAAGAAAGAGGCCTTCGCCGGATCAGCTACCGTTGTAAAGAGTGACGACATTGCCAAGTCACAGGTGGGTAACGTTGCCCAGTCTTTGGCAGGTAAGGTTGCCGGTGTTCAGTTGGCCAATACTTCTGGTCAGCCCGGTTCTCGTCCCGTGATCCACATTCGTGGTATTAGCTCAATTTCTGCAGGCGTAGAGCCTTTGTATGTTGTTGATGGTATGCCTTATGATGGCGACCTGGCAAACATCAACCCTGCCGATATTGAGTCAATGACAGTCTTGAAGGATGCTACCTCAAACGCACTTTATGGTGCGCGTGGTGCTAACGGTGTTGTGATGATCACAACAAAGCGCGGTAAGGTAGGTCAGGCCATTATCAACCTCGATGCAAAGTGGGGTGTTAACTCACGCGCAATCAAGGAGTATGAGACTATCGATGATCCCGCACAGTATTACGAGACTCACTACAACTCGCTTTACAACTATGCGTACTATGATCAGCATAAGTCTCAGGCTGATGCTCACCTTTGGGCAAATGAGAACTTGATCGGCAGTACTTATGGTTTGGGTTATCAGGTTTATAACGTTCCCGAGGGTCAGTACTTCATTGGTACTAACGGTAAGGTTAACCCTTCAGCAACTTTGGGCCGCAAGATCACCCACAAGGGTCAGGATTACTATCTAACTCCCGATGACTGGATCGACGAGGCTTTCCGTACATCATTGCGTCAGGAGTACAACCTTTCGGCTTCAGGTTCAACAGACCGTGCTAACTTCTACGCTTCAATGGGTTACCTCGATGAGGAGGGTATCGCTTATCACTCTGACTTTGCTCGTGTAACAGCTCGTTTGCGTGCCGACTATCAGGCAAAGAAGTGGTTGAAGGTCGGTGGTAACATGGCTTACTCACACTTCGAGCACAACAAGCTCGACAATGAGGGTGACACAGGTTCATCTGGTAACGTGTTTACCTATACCAGCCGCGTGGCTCCTATCTATCCGGTTTATATCCGCGATGGCGAGGGTAACATCATGATCGACAAGAATGGTTACAAGCGTTATGACTACGGTGCCGGCGACAACGCAGGTTTGGACCGTCCTATCATGGCCAATGGTAACCCCTTGTCAGCTACTATGCTTGATACAAACAACTCTGAGGGTAACGCTCTTAACGGTAACGGTTTCGCAGAGTTCAAGATTATCGACGGTTTGAAGGTTACTATCAACGGTTCAGTTAGCTTGGACGAGACTCGTTACACTGGCGTAACTAACCCCTACTATGGTCAGTATGCTACTTCAAACGGTGTCGTGACTATCCAGCACAGCCGTTCAATGGCTTACAACCTCCAGCAGTTGATTAACTACAACAAGACTTTCGGCAAGCACTCAGTAGAGGCTTTGCTCGGTCACGAGTACTATAACCTCCAGACTAACTATGTTTACGGTTCTAAGTCTAACATGTTCTCACAGGAGAATACCGAGTTGGGTGGTGCCGTAACCGATGGTTCTGCTGGTTCAGCTCGTACAGAGTACAACAACGAGGGTTTCTTCTTCCGTGGTCAGTATAGCTACGACGATCGTTACTATATCAATGGTTCATATCGTCGCGATGCATCAAGCCGCTTCCATCCCGATAACCGTTGGGGTAACTTCTGGTCAGTTGGTGCTGCTTGGTTGATCAACAAGGAGAAGTTTATGTCAGATGCCGATTGGATCGACATGTTGAAGTTCAAGCTCTCTTATGGTTCACAGGGTAACGATGGTATCGATTCATACCGTTACACCGATGTTTACTCAATCCGCTCTTCAGCAGGTTCAGTATCAGTATTGTTCTCTTCAAAGGGTAACAAGAACATCACATGGGAGACCAACGCTAACCTCCACGTAGGTTTCGACTTCGATTTCTTCCACGGTCGTTTGGGTGGTTCAGTAGATTACTTCTATCGTAAGACTACCGACATGCTCTTCTCTCGTCCTACTCCCGTTTCACTCGGTTACTCGTCTTATATCGACAACATCGGTGATATGGTTAACAAGGGTATCGAGCTCGACATCCACGGTACTGCTATCCAGACAAAGAACTTCCGTTGGGATTTGAACCTCAACCTTACTCACATGAAGAATAAGGTTACCAAGCTTCCTCCCGAGAAGAATGGTGGTTTCCAGAATGGTAGCTACTGGATGGGTGAGGGCAAGCCTCTCTACACATTCTACATGCGTAAGTATGCAGGTGTAAACGAGCATGGTGAGTCAACATGGTATAAGGATGCAGCCGATGGTTCTATGATCACTACAACCGACTACGCTACAGCATCATATTATGAGTGCGATGAGGCTGATGCCGATTTCTATGGTGGTTTCGGTACATCATTGTCATTCTTCGGTGTTGACGTAAGCGTTAATTTCACATACCAGGTAGGTGGTTTGGTTTACGATTCAGGTTATGCAATGTTTATGGGTTCACCTATGTCGGGTGATACAGGTACCAACGTTCACGTTGATATATTGAAGGCTTGGACTCCTACAAACACAGCATCTAACATTCCTCGTTACCAGATGGGTGATCAGAACTCAGCATCACAGTCAGATCGTTTCTTGACCGATGCTTCATACCTCAACTTGCAGAACATCAACGTAGGTTATACATTGCCCAGCAAGTTCACAAGGAAGTTCTTGGTTGAGAAGATGCGTATCTACCTCAGCTGTGAGAATGTATTCTACTGGTCAAAGCGTCAGGGTCTTGATCCTCGCCAGTCATTCAGCGGTTCTACCAGTGCAGAGTTGTACTCACCCGTACGTACTATCTCTGGTGGTTTGAACATTACGTTCTAATCAGTGGTTTAACTTCTAAATGGAAAGAAATATGAAAAATAGCATAAAGATTTTGTTTGGAGCAGCTCTTGCATCTACTATGTTGCTTAGCAGCTGTATCAAGGAGACTTTCCCTATGGAGGGTGCAGCTACTGCAGAGCAGATTGGTGCTTCGGAGAGCGGTTTGGCTGCGATGGTCTCTTCACTTAACGCTCAGATGACCGTTTACGGTACCACTGGTGAGAACCACTGGGATTTCGGTTATCCTTCATTGATGATCATTCGTGACTTGCAGTGTAACGATATGGCAACCATTCCTTCTGGTTACCACCAGTTCCAGGCATGGGAGACCAACCGTTATATGGGTCCCGACTACATTTACACCTCTTTGTACTGGCGATTCTACTACAAATTGGTTTACTTGGCAAACTCTATTCTTGCAATCCAGCAGGAGGGTGAGTCAGCAGGTGTTGCTCGCGCATACCGTGCTTTGGCATACCTCGATATGGTTCGTATGTACGATTTCAAGGCTAACAACTACACTACATCAGCAAACATGAACGTAGCTGTGCCTATCGTAACCGAGGCTACCGACGAGGCTGCTGCATCTAACAACCCCCGTGCTGCTACCGAGGAGGTTTACGCTTTGGTAGAGGCTGACCTGTTGGCTGCCGAGAAGGATTTGGCTTCTTACAAGCGTTCAGCTACCAACACTCCCGACGTAACTGTTGTTTGGGGTCTGTTGGCTCGTATGTACCTCGATCGCGGTGCGCGCTTCAACTCAACAGACGACTACAAGAAGGCTGCTGAGTACGCTCGCAAGGCTATCAACAACGGTGGTTATGCACCTTTGACACAGGCTCAGTGGTTGGATCCTATCAACGGTTTCAACAACAGTACTTCAAGCAAGGCTTGGATGTGGAGCATCAACCTTACTAAGGAGGATCGTACCGTTACAACAGGTATCTGTAACTACATCTCAATGATCTCTGCCGAGGCTACTTTCGGTTACTGTATGGCATCAAGCAAGGAGTCACCTATGAAGTGTATCGATAAGGCTTTCTATGAGTCTATCCCCGCTACTGACTTCCGTAAGCAGGCTTTCCTTGCACCCGATTACAGCAACGCATCGAGCGCATTGTCAGGTGCTGAGTATGCATTGGCAAACTTCAACCCTTACACTCAGTTCAAGATTCGTCCTGCTGAGGGTAATGTTGACGAGCCTTTGATCGCAGCTGCTGCCGATATTCCATTGATGCGTATCGAGGAGATGTATCTCATCGAGGCTGAGGCTACAGGTCTTGCAGGCGGTAATGGTCAGGCAATGTTGGAGTCATTCGTTAAGACATACCGTGACTCAGCTTATCAGTACGATTCAAGCGTATCATTGTCAGAGAACGTTCTTTGGCAGAAGCGTTTGGAGTTCTGGGGCGAGGGTATCGTATGGTGGGACTACAAGCGTTTGAACAAGGGTCTTGAGCGCGGTTACCCCGGCACAAACCACTATGACGCTACTCGTTTCAACACCGATGGTATTGCTCCTTGGTTCAATATCACAATCAGCCGTTTGGAGACTGACTCAAACAGCGGTATTACACCTGATCAGAACAATCCCGATCCTACAGGTAAGGTAGAATTGTGGGAGGAGTAATGTTTAACCCGTAAAATGAGAGTAGAAATGAAAAAGAATTTATTTATAATGGCACTCTTGGCAGCATTTGCTGCTACGGGTTGCTCGGAGGCCGAGAACTACGCAGGTGGCGATAAGCCCGAGCCCGTAGTTACGATCTACGATAACAGCAAGGCAGCAGCCTATCAGGTAGGTTTCCGTGCTGTTCCCAATACAAGCGTTGAGGCTGTTTACATCCTCACCGAGACTACTTATGCACGCGAGGAGGCTATCGCCGCAAATGGTGAGTCAGCATACTTGCAGTATGTACGTGAGAATGGTGTTGTTTACGAGGGTCAGGAGCCTATCGACTATCTGGCAAATCCCGATAACAACTCTGCTTCAAACAAGGCATACGATGCTTCTGACGATTTGAAAGGTTATATAACCACAACTATCGTTGCCGATGGTAAGGGTAAGACATCGGTTTATACCGTTGAGAAGGATTGCTACAGCACATCGCTTACAATCTCTAACTTGAAGGGCAATAAGTTGGGCGACTGGACAATTGTTGGTACAGTAACCGTTGCGGAGAACTTCTTCAACCCCGAGGGTAACGCTGGTGTTGACTACTTGTTGAATATTCCTAACACCGACATCTATTGTATTCCTTTCGTATGGTATTTCACAATGGGTCAGGATTATGACTATCAGGGTAGCGACAGCATTCTCTTCAAGTGGGATGGCGCAAGCGAGGTAGCTTTGGTTAGCACAACCGTAATGTCTGGCTTCGACGATCAGGAGAACGGCGAGTGGGGCTTCGGCTATGATGGCGATCCCGACTACTGCTCATTCTCTGTAGCCGACGGCGTATTCTCATTGCAGGGCTATAAGCTCTATGGCGAGGAGAACGCAATGGTAGGCGAGGGCGAGGCCGCAGTTCCCGCTGTGGGTGGCTTCCAGTGGATGATTAATCCTGCCGAGTAAGCTTACTCTATGAAGTGTTAAACTTAAAAATGTAATGTCTATGAAAAATGTTTTTAAATATATCGTCCTTTTGTTCGGCGTAGCAGCATTTGCGGCATCTTGTTCGGATGACCAGAATGTTGAGTATGCATGGCCGGAGGAGGAGAGTGGCTTGAAGCTCTGGTTCGCAGAGGATGCTGCTACTTCATATGAGTTGGCAGAGAACCAGTCGAGCGTGTCATTCTACATCTATCGTAACCAGACTGCAACCGAGCAGACTGTCGAGATCGACGCTGCTTGTGTAACAGAGGATGCTTATACATTCGATGCAGAGGGTAATCCCGTAAGCTGTTTGTTTGATGTACCTACTACTGCAACTTTCGCTGCTGGCTCTGACGTAGCTCAGGTACGCGTATTGTTGGCGTATAGCGAGATCGAGGCCGAGAAGCAGTATGAGTTTGAGGTAGCCGTTAAGGATCCCGCAAACTACTCTACTTACGGTGCTAACTCGTTGAATTTCACCGTAGCTGCATATCCCGATTGGGAGGCTGCTGGTTGGGGTACTTTCGATAACCCTGTAATGGGCTTGTTCGGTTGGCCTACATTTGTATCTTACATTCCTATTCAGCACAAGGCAGGTACAAACCTCTATCGTTTGCCCCGTTACAATGCTTATTGGATGGAGTCTAACAAGGATGCTCTTATTGCAGATGGTACATTTGCTGATGAGGCTGCGTTCAACGAGGAGTTGGAGTGGCAGTATTCAAACTGTGCTAACATCGTATTCCAGATCAACGACTCTAACAAGAGTGATGGAGTTGGTAAGGAGTGGGATTTCTACAATATGGCAACTGGTGTTCAGGATGATCCCGCATCATTCCTTTATGGTAATATGATTCAGGATAAGTTCCACGGTCACGCATATTTGTTCGCAACAAAGAACTATCAGGCAGGTTACAGAAACTACTGTAAGTTCTGGAACGATTCATCAATTGATCGTAAGTACAACATTACTCAGATTTTCGTATATCAGGGTTCACCATATAACTGGTCTGATTTCGTATTTGACTGGGTTGAGAATCCTGCTGTAGGCGATAGCTGGCAGATCTCTACTAACTACAACGCCGATTTCTCTTATGCTGATGGTGGCGTTGTTACTTTCACTCCCGAGGGATTCCCCGAGTTGGGTTCTTACGAGGTTGTATTCCAGGAGTCTGCCGATAAGGAGGGCTTGTTCCGTTTGAAGGATGCTTTCGGCGTTGAGGGTTATGGTTTGTCATTCTTCGTGAACGACAACAAGGTAACTGTTCCCGCTGATCAGCCTACTGGTCGTATGCAGAACGGTATGATGGTTTACGTTGGTCCTTCTGGCGCATCTGAGATCGACAAGGATGGTAACTTGCAGTTGGGTCTTGAGTACTATATGATCGAGGAGAAGGTTACAATGCCCGCTCCCGAGGCTGATAAGTTGCCTACACCTTCAGGCTCTAACGCTGTTGAGGATCCCAACGATCCTCGCTTCGAGTGGCCTTCAGGTACTGTTGGCGTAGGTGAGCGTTACGAGAAGACTGAGCCCGCTCCCGAGGCTCCCGCACAGGATCCCAAGCCTATCGTAACTACTCGTCGTATCTCATTGGGTACTTTCGAGAACCACGCTACAACTTCAGGTTATGCTTATGCATCAATCGATGACTATGTAGGCGAGTTCGTAATCACTGGTACAAACTTCGGTCCTTACTACCTTGGTAACTACGCTTCTTACTATCCTGCTGTAGGTCAGACTGTTACTGTAAAGGTTAAGGTTGAGAAGGGCGAGAAGGATGCCGAGCTTAAGATCTCTGGCTTGTTCTCTAACGTTCCTAACGGTGATACATCCTTTACCCCCGGCTCTGTTAAGGATACCGTAGTTGGTACTTACAACAAGATTGGTGGTTATGTATTGATCCCCGGTCAGGCTACTGGTACTACTGTTACTGTTTTGGGTAATCCCGAGACTGGTAAGCCCGATCGCGAATATCCCGTTTACTTCACAGGTTTCGATGTAGATGCTCGTGATGTTTCAGATGCTCCCGTAGCAATGTACCGCATCCCTGCTGGTATTCAGATCGCAAACGCTTCTATGGAGACTCAGACTGTAGCTGCTTATACGTTCTATTCAGACTACGATGACGGCTGCTTCTTGAACTTCGATATTCCTTACGTTGCTAAGTCAATCGCTGAGTAATCGAGGATAAACTCTATGGTTACCATTTGGTAGCCGATTCCCTCCCGCAGGTCTTCCGCCTGCGGGAGTTTTTTTATTCAAAAAATAAAAATTCTCCCCCTAAAATAGGGGCAGCCGTAACGGCTGTTTCCTGAATTCAAAAATCAAAATTCAAAATTCAAAATTAGCTTGCGGGGTGGGAATAATTATACCCCTCTGTCACTTGCGTGACATCTCCCCTACATTAGGGGCGAAGTTTTGGGGATGCTAAAAAACTCTCCCCCTACATTAGGTGCGAAGTTTTGGGATGCTAAAAAACTCTCCCCCTAAAATAGGGGGAGGCCCGAAGGGGAGGGGGTATTAAAAAGTAATATGCAAAATCAAAACGCCCCCTATCGCACGGGAACATACGGCGATGAATCTAAAATCAAACGCTCCGTAGCCAATTTTGAATCCTTAATTTTGAATTTTGAATTGTAACTTGTAACTTTGTACCCAAATGGCAAAAAACTAAAAAATCGATATATTATGAGCGTAGAACTCAGCGAACAAGAACTTTTGCGTCGTAAGTCACTCACTGCGTTGCGTGAGATGGGCATCGAGCCCTATCCTGCCGAGATGTTCGAGGTTACGACAACAGCTGCCGAGATTTCACAAAATCTTACAGAGGAGAACAAAGAGCAGTATGCTGCGGTACGTATCGCCGGCCGTATTATGAGCCGCCGTATTATGGGTAGTGCATCTTTCTTCGAGTTGCAGGATCATACGGGCCGTATTCAGGTCTATATCCGTCGTGATGACATCTGCCCCGAGGGCGATCCGACGTTGTATAACACCGTTTTCAAGAAGTTGTTGGACATTGGCGACTTTGTGGGTATCGAGGGCTTTGCCTTCATCACCAATTCGGGTGAGAAGTCGGTACACTGCCAGAAGTTTACCATCTTGTCGAAGTCTATCCGTCCGCTGCCTATCGTTAAGGAGAAGGATGGCAAGCAGTTTGACGCCCTCACAGACCCCGAGGTGCGCTATCGCCAGCGTTATTTGGATTTGGTGGTAAATCCCCACGTGCGCGAGGTATTCGTTAAGCGTGCGAAGATTATGGCTACAATGCGTGAGTTCTTCAACTCTTACGGTTATGTCGAGGTTGAGACCCCTATCCTGCAGCCCATCCCGGGCGGTGCATCGGCACGTCCTTTCATCACGCACCACAACGCGTTGGATACCGATTTCTATATGCGAATCGCTACGGAGCTTTACTTGAAGCGTCTTATCGTGGGCGGTTTCGACGGTGTGTATGAGTTCGGTAAGAACTTCCGCAACGAGGGTATGGACCGTACGCACAACCCCGAGTTTACCTGCATGGAGATCTATGTGGCGTACAAGGATTATAAGTGGATGATGTCGTTCACCGAGCAGATGTTGGAGCGCGTGGCGTTGGCTACAAACGGCACTACGGAGCTTACAATCGGCGATAAGCAGATCTCGTTTAAGGCACCTTTCCGTCGCTTGACGATGACCGACGCCATCAAGGAGAAGACCGGCTACGACA
>JAGBIR010000118.1 GCA_017934845.1 Alistipes sp.
ATAGATTATGGCACCCTGCGAATCACCACCTTTTGCGACAGCTACAACATGAACCGAACCGTTTTTGCTGGCATCCTTAACCGAAGCACTTGCCGGCGCTGTAACCGTCAGAGTGCGGGTTGCTCTATCAATCTCGGCACTCCAACCACCTGTTGTGTTGCGAACCTCGAGAGTCTCGGCATTCTTGTAGGTAAACGAGAGGGTTGTACTCTCACCCCAATCTGCCACAAACGCGGCACCTACGGGAAAATTCAGATGGCACGTCTCTTTACTATTGCACGAAGCAAACACCATAACCACTGACACAAGCAGCAGTGAAACAATATTTTTCAACGACTTAATCATATCTTACTCTTTCAGACAAACAAAATCTCTGCAAAGATATAAAAACCTTAAAAAAAAGCGAGTGGTTAATGCAAATATTTCATACATCCGCTCGCGTGCGACTTAAAAACAACGCTCAACCGCCCGATTTATTGCCATTTACACAAAAAAAGCATCATATATTCGGCTACTCATCGGTGTAAATAGTTGCATGTATGGGAATTTTTATATCTTTACACCGTCAATAAGGACGATTCGGATCGCTTATGACCCACGAACCGCCCGATGGGGCAGGTTCTTTACACATTTGAGAGATTTATTAACACACTATTGCCAATGAAGAAGGTTTTGTCGTTTTCGTTAGTGCTGATGCTGGGACTTATCGCATCGCAAATTCTACCCGGAGTACTCGGAGATAATTACGAGATGCTGCGCTCAGGCGTGAATGCGTTGCTGTATATTTGCTTATCGTTTATTATGATAAACGTAGGCCGCGAGTTTGAACTCGACAAAAGTCGTTGGCGCACCTATGCAGGCGACTACTTTATCGCTATGGCTACAGCTGCAATGCCGTGGTTGCTTATCGCCCTCTACTACGTATTTGTGCTACTGCCACCCGAGTTATGGAGTAGCGGTGAAGCTTGGAAAGAGAATCTCCTCTTAAGCCGTTTTGCTGCCCCCACATCTGCCGGCATTCTCTTTACGATGCTGGCAGCTCTAAAGCTTAACGAAACATGGATGTATCGCAAAATTCAGGTACTTGCCATTTTTGACGACCTCGACACCATAATCTTGATGATACCATTGCAGATTATGATGATTGGCATGCGTTGGCAACTATTCGCCATTGTTCTCATAGTCTTTCTATTGCTATGGCTCGGCTGGAAGAAGCTCGACACATACGAAATGCCACAAGGATGGTACTCTATCCTCTTCTATGCAATTGTCATTTTCGGACTTACACACGGAATATATCTCGCCACGACACACCTCTTTGGCGAAGATGGTGGCATACATATCGAGGTCCTGCTTCCGGCCTTTGTTTGGGGAATGATTCTCAAAACCAAGCATAGTGAGTCAAAGCATGAGCACCGAGCAGCGGATGCCATTTCGATACTTTTCATGTTCCTCGTAGGATTGAGCATGCCGCTCTTTATAGGCCTCGACAGCTCCACTTTGGCCGATGTCGACTCCATAACGGCTTCACAACCTATGATGTCTTGGGGCGAGATTGCATTACACGTTCTGGCCGTGTCGTTACTATCGAATATCGGAAAATTGTTCCCAATGTTCTTCTATCGCGACCACAAACTCATTGAGCGTCTGGCTCTCTCGATTGGTATGTTCACTCGCGGAGAGGTCGGTGCCGGAGTTATCTTCATCGCTCTCGGATATAACCTTGGCGGTCCGGCGCTGATAATCTCGGTGTTGACATTGGTACTCAACTTGATACTTACAGGCATCTTTGTTATCTGGGTCAAGAAACTCGCGCTGAAGGCATACGGCAAGTAATGCCAACCTTCAGCTAATAAAAATATGGGCTGTCGCGACACAAAAGTCGGACAGCCCATACTGTTTAATGCTATATCAAGCCTACTTCTTCGGTTTGGCGATAGATTCACGCATCGAAGTATCGGCCATCACATTCTTCATCTTATAGTAATCCATAATTCCCAGATTACCATTACGGAATGCATCAGCCATAGCCATCGGCACCTCTGCCTCTGCCAAAATAACCTTCGCGCGAGCCTCCTCGGCCTTAGCACGATTCTCCTGCTCGAGAGCCACAGCCATAGCGCGACGCTCCTCAGCCTTTGCCTGAGCAATATTCTTATCGGCATCGGCCTGATCCATTTGCAACTGAGCACCGATATTCTTACCCACATCAATGTCGGCAATATCAATCGAGAGAATTTCGAATGCCGTACCGGCATCCAGACCCTTCTCCAGCACTACACGTGAGATAAAATCGGGATTCTCCAAAACGGTCTTGTGCGAGTCTGCCGAGCCGATAGATGACACGATACCCTCACCAACACGCGCCAGCACAGTCTCCTCGCCGGCACCTCCGACCAGCTGCTTGATGTTGGCACGCACCGTCACACGAGCCTTGGCAATAAGCTGAATACCATCCTTCGCAACGGCTGCCACGGGGGGCGTATTGATAACTTTCGGATTTACCGACATCTGCACAGCCTCGAATACATCACGACCGGCAAGGTCGATAGCCGTAGCCATATTGAAATCGAGCATGATGCTCGCCTTCTGAGCCGACACAAGTGCATGAACAACATTCACGACATTTCCACCGGCCAGATAGTGTGCCTCCAACTCATTCGGATTGAGTTTAAGACCCGCCTTCGTTCCCTCAATCATCGACGATACGATTATCGAGGGCGGTACCTTACGCCAACGCATCAGTACAAGTTGAAGCAGGCTAACGTGCACACCCGACACCAAAGCCGAGAACCACAAACCTACCGGAATAAAGTAAAAAATCAGCCATAGCGCAACCAGCGCAAGAAAGGCCAACAAAGCGATAACTCCAATGTGCATATCCATATCTCTAAAATTTTAGTTGATTTTCTTCACAAGTATCGTAAAATTCTCAAATCCGGGTTAGTTTTCCTTCGAAAATTGCGCCGGAATGTGGGCAAGAATTTGATTTTGCTGGGAAATCATAGCCTTGCTATCAGAATTCATGTATAATAAAATCACCCGAAATATCGGTATTCAATCACCAAGGATAAAAATATGCGAAACCAAAGCCAAAACCGCATATTCAGCCTTTTTAAGCGCGCGATCTGTATTCTGCTGACCGTGCTGCTTTCCTTTACCCTTGAATTGCCCGATACCGGCGCCCGGGCCGCTTCCGACGGCATGATGCGCGTCAA
>JAGBIR010000119.1 GCA_017934845.1 Alistipes sp.
CATAGATAAGCGACGACAAAGCATCCACCGGCTCACCATTCAAGAGGATATCCAACTTTGCCAACTTCGAAGGCTGATAACCCGTACGATGATAGTCGAACGAGGCATAGCCCTTCGAGATACTCTTCAACTTATCGTAAAAATCGAAGACAATCTCCGACAACGGCATCTCGAAATTGACCTCCACGCGATCCTGCGTAATAAAGTTCTGATTCTTCATCACGCCACGCTTGTCGATACACAACTTTATCACAGCGCCCAAGAAATCGGCCTTGGTGATAATCTGCGCATTGATATATGGCTCCTCGATAGACGACACCTTCGTAATTTCGGGCAATCCCGACGGATTATGCACCTCCAGCACCTCGCCCGAAGTGGTTGTAATGCGGTACGACACGTTAGGTACGGTTGTAATAACATCCATATCGAACTCACGATACAGACGCTCCTGAATAATCTCCATGTGCAACAATCCCAAGAAACCGCAACGGAAACCAAATCCCAACGCGAGCGATGACTCCGGCTCGAATGTCAGCGAAGCATCATTTAACTGCAACTTCTCAAGCGAAGCACGCAAATCCTCATATTGGTCAGCCTCGACGGGATAGACACCCGCAAAGACCATCGGCTTAACATCCTCGAAGCCCGCAATAGCCTCCGTGCAGGGCTTCGCCATCGAGGTGATGGTATCTCCAACCTTAACGTCGGTCGAAGTCTTGATTCCCGAGCAGATATAACCCACATCGCCAGCCTTAATCTCCTGACGCGGACACATCTTGAGCTTCAAAACGCCCACCTCGTCGGCATCGTAGTCGCTACCCGTATTGAAGAACTTAACGTGGTCACCCTTACGGATTGTACCGTTAAAGACGCGGAAATATGCAATAATACCGCGGAAAGGATTAAACACCGAGTCGAAGATAAGTGCCTGAAGCGGTCCATCATCATCGCCCTTTGGAGCAGGAATGCGTGCCACAATTGCCTCCAGCACCTCCTCAACACCTTGACCCGTCTTACCCGAGGCGAGCAAAATATCTTCGTCCTTACAGCCAATAAGGTCGATAATCTGATCCTTAACCTCATCGACCATAGCCGACTCGACGTCAATCTTATTCAACACCGGCACAATCTCCAAATCGTTACCGATTGCCAAGTAGAGGTTAGAAATTGTCTGTGCCTGAATACCCTGCGTTGCATCTACCACTAGCAAAGCACCCTCGCACGAAGCGATTGCACGCGACACCTCATACGAGAAGTCAACGTGTCCCGGGGTGTCAATCAAGTTGAGGACATAGGTCTGGCCATCTTTGGCCTTATACTCCATCTGGATGGCGTGACTCTTGATGGTAATACCCTTCTCGCGCTCCAGATCCATATCATCCAATACCTGCGACTGCATCTCGCGCTGATTGAGCGTATTGGTAAACTCCAACAGGCGGTCGGCAAGTGTAGATTTGCCGTGGTCGATATGTGCTATAATACAAAAATTGCGGATATTTTTCATTCCGTATATAATTTAACGCTTTTACCCAAATATATAATCGTACAAAGGTATGAAATTATTCATAAATCCACAATTTCATACCCATATTTATTAGTCAATAGTGATTATTTTGATGCAGAAAAGGCATCCAAAGCTCGCGTAGGACGTCCGTCGGCGAATGCTCCAAGAGTGTAACCGCCACTATAGCCGACTGGGGCTTCAGGCTCCCAATAGAATAGACCATCACAGCAACCGCCACGCTCGGCCTCCGCAAGCATATACTTAAGGAAATCGTAGCAGCCATCTGCGTTATCCCACGGCATACCGACCTCGCATACCATTACGCGTTTGCCAAATTTCGCATAGAGCGATTTCATATTTGCAATAGTCAGTTCGGACTTGATTCGCCAATTTTGCGGTGGGTAGAGCGACATTCCTATCATATCGTATTTTGCACCCTTGCGCTCCAGTTCGCCGAGCAACCAATTATAAAGATTGGCATCATCGCCATTATGAAGATGGACTATAACTTTTGCATCGGGATATACGCTCTTAACAGCCTCGTAACCAGTATTATGCAGCGCAGCGTATGCCGCGGGCGAAGTGTCGCATTTACCCATTGGCCACAACATTCCGTTCGATGTTTCATTACCTACCTGCACCCACTCGACAGCGATATTTTCAGCCTTTAAGGCACGAAGCACATCCGCCGTATGTGTTTTTACAAGATTTTGCATCTCCATCAGATTGGCCCCTGCCCACGCTGCGGGAGGAGTCTGCTTTCCGGGGTCGGCCCACGAGTCGCTATAATGAAAATCTATCATCAGGCGCATACCCAAAGCCTTTGCTCGGCGCGCCTTTTTAAGTACATCATCCTTGCCGCACCAACCATTTTCGGGATTTACCCAAACGCGCAAGCGGATTGCATCCATTCCCAGCTCCTTCATAAGAGCAGTACACTCGCGCACCTGCCCCGAAGTGTTATAAAAAACATACCCTTCCTTTTCGAGTTGCGTCACCCAGCTAATATCAGCTCCACGCGCAAATCCGCTCGCCGATTGCACAGGCCCTTCAGGCAACTGCTCCTCACCACTTTCCGAGTGACAACCAGCCAATACAAAGCAAGCAAAAACAAGAAGTAACAATCTATTTTTCATAACCTTATCGCGTTCCTAAATAGAGGAATACCATTCCAATCAATATAAGCAACAAATCGAGGGCCTTGGCTCGCAAATTACCCTCTTTGAACAACATCGCTCCACACAAGAACGACACCACAACCGACGAGCGTCGCACCATCGACACCACCGAAATCATAGCATCCTCGTTCGACAGAGCGACCAAATATGCAAGGTCGGCAGCCGAGAGCAGAATAGATATCATAGGAATGGCCCACGACCAATGAAAGGCCACTCCTCGGCCCTGCACCGCGCGCAGAACAACGACCGCAGCTCCCATCATCAAGAACTGATACAGATTATACCAGCTCTGAACGAATACAGGCTCCAGTTCGCGCATAATATAACGGTCGTACAATCCGCTCACCGCGCCCATAACCGCAGCAGCAGCAATGGAATATATCCATTTGTTATGCTTAAAATCGATACCCTCCTTTCGGCCCGCACGCGAAAGCAGAAAGACCGACACGATAGCCAGCGACACGCCTATCCACTGCATACCGTTAAGGCGTTCGCCAAAAATCAGCAGCGCACCCAACAGCACCAGCACGGGACGCGTAGCATTTATAGGGCCAACGATAGTTATTGGAAGATGTTTAATTCCGATATAGCCGAAAATCCACGACGACAACACAATTGCCGACTTAATAACAACCAGCAGATGGTCGTGCCACGAACCTTGCGCAACTTCGAACATCGTACCCTTGAACCATCCAGCACCACTTGCCGTCGATATAATAAATGGCGAGAAGAGTATAGTCGAGAAGAGCGTATTGAGCAGCAAAACAACAGGCACAGCATTGTTGCGCAAAGCCTGCTTTTTCGCAACATCATAAAAGCCGAGCAACGCCGCCGACACAAACGCCAATACAATCCACATAATCAGCCGCTTACATCAACAACATTCCTACAATTGAGAATATAGCCAACAGCATACTTGCAAGTCCGTTCAGCATACCGAATGCGATGCCGATATTGCGTTGACGGGTAGGCGTTACGAGGATATGTTCCAGCGTAAGAATCGCTGCAAAAATTGTCGCACCGCACCACATCAGCCAATTAGCATCAACCATCAACATAAACCACACCAACGCCGCTACGCTTACAACATGCATCGCGATGCTGATTGCCAACGATGTTCGTGCCGAAAAGCGCGCCGGAATAGAGTGCAGGCCCTGCTCTCGATCAAATGCGCAATCCTGCAACGCATAGATTATGTCGAAACCACCACACCAAGTCAAAACCACCAATGCCAAGACACACGGTTCAAGTGAAAACTCGCCACATACAGCAATATAAGCACCTACGGGAGCTATCGCGAGCGACAATCCCAGCACTATATGAGCCAGCGAAGTAAATCGCTTGCAATAGCTGTAAAACATCACAACAGCCAATGCTACGGGCGAGAGCCACGCCGTAAGCGGGTTAATGGTTGCAGCAACGACAATAAACGCCACTGCATTTATCGCAACAAACGTAAGTGCCGCACGAGGCGAGATAACTCCTGCCGGGATTTCTCGCTGCGCCGTACGCGGATTTTTCGCATCGATATCCCTATCGGCCCAGCGGTTAAATCCCATAGCTACATTACGCGCAAATACCATACACATAACGACTTGCAGGAGCAAAACCCAAATATTCAAATCGTCATCCGCAGACGTACTCTTCACGGCGTAGGTAAACGACATTAAGGCAAAAGGCATAGCAAAAATCGTATGCGAGAACTTGACCAAACGGCCATATTTCGATATCATATTCATCACTAAAAGTTTTTTATCGGTGCAAAGATACTACAAATTCAAAAACTTTCAGCGACTAAATTGGTGCTATATCACATTTTTTAATTACCTTTGTAGGTTAGAAAATAGAATAAACGTAAAAACATATAACTATGAACATTTCATTTAATTGGTTAAAGAAGTACATCGATACCGACCTCACTGCCGAGGAGGTTGCTACCATCCTAACCGATATAGGTCTTGAGGTGGAGGATTTTCGTAAAATCGAGACTATCCGTGGAGGTCTGCAGGGTGTCGTTGTTGGTCACGTCCTCACTTGCGAGGATCATCCCGATTCTGATCACCTCCACATCACTACGGTCGATGTAGGTGGCGAGGCTCC
>JAGBIR010000120.1 GCA_017934845.1 Alistipes sp.
ATAACTATACCGCTCAGATTTCGTTGCGCGATCCTAACAACAAGGAGAAGTACATCGGTTCGGACGAGAACTGGGAGAAGGCCGAGGGTGCAATCATCAAGGCGTGCGAGGAGAAGGGCCTCAACACCACCGTTGAGTTGGGCGAGGCTGCATTCTATGGTCCCAAGTTGGACTTCATGGTTAAGGATGCTTTGGGCCGCAGCTGGCAGCTGGGTACTATTCAGGTTGACTACAACCTCCCCGAGCGTTTCGACCTTACCTACAAGGGTGCCGACGATAAGCTTCACCGCCCGATTATGATCCACCGCGCACCATTCGGCTCTATGGAGCGTTTCGTGGCTGTGTTGCTGGAGCATACAGCAGGTAAGTTCCCCTTGTGGCTCACACCCGATCAGGCTGTCGTTCTTCCTATCTCGGAGAAGTACAACGACTATGCACAGAAGGTCGTTCGCGAGCTTGGCAAGAAGGATGTACGCGTGCAGATTGACGAGCGTAACGAGAAGATCGGCCGTAAGATTCGCGACAACGAGTTGAAGCGTATTCCATTCTTGTTGATTGTCGGCGAGAAGGAGGAGGCCGAGGGCAAGGTATCGGTACGTGTTCAGGGCGAGGGCGATAAGGGTGCTATGACCATCGCCGAGTTCGCAGCTCACATCAACTCATTGGTTGAGGCCGAGATTGAAGCAAACAAAATGGAGTAATAATGCTCCACACTAATAACAACAAGTAAACAGTTACTAATTTGGCAATTACACAAAAACCGTTTCCGCCCCGTCCGATGAACGGCGGAGGAAACAACCCCCAGCAGAAGGGAAAACGACCCGAGAAGGAGAATCCCAACCGTATCAACAACGAGATTACGGCCCCTATGGTGCGCCTTGTAGGCGACAATGTAGAGCCTAATACGGTAGTATCCATCCGCGAGGCGTTGGCAATGGCAGACGAGCAGGAGTTGGATCTCATCGAGATCTCTCCCAAGGCCGATCCACCGGTATGCCGCATTGCCGACTACCAGAAGTTCCTTTACCAGCAGAAGCGCAAGGCAAAGGAGATCAAGGCAAAGCAGGTGAAGGTTGTAATCAAGGAGATTCGTTTTGGTCCGCAGACCGACGACCACGACTACAACTTCAAACTCAAGCACGCCGAGAACTTCATCAAGGAGGGCGCAAAGGTAAAGGCATCGGTATTCTTCCGCGGCCGCTCGATTGTCTTCAAGGAGCAGGGCGAGATTCTTTTGTTGCGTTTCGCTACCGACTTGGAGGAGATCGCAAAGGTTGAGGCTATGCCCAAGCTCGACGGTAAGAAGATGAATATGATCCTCGCACCCAAGGGCAAGAAGTAACAGTTTGTAAAAGCATAAATCCAAGGCAGGACATCGCACATGCGGTATCCTGTTTTGGATTGTGTTTTAATATCAGATCCACAATGCAGCAAATGCAGGAGAGAATATTTTCGATTCGTAGCGACGAGGAGTTCCGCGAGGTGGCATTGGAGTTGTTTAGATGGCAAGCAGAGCGATGTGCGCCCTACAAGGAGTATATCGGTCTGCTGGGCATCGACCCACAGAACATCAACAGCATCGAGCAGATTCCGTTTTTGCCCATCGAGCTATTCAAGTCGCACGACATCTATTGTGGCGACTCAACGCCCGAGAAGGTCTTTACATCGAGTAGCACTACGGGCCAAACGCCCTCGCGCCACATGATGCAGAGCCTCGCGCACTACGAGCGCACCTTTACAGCCGCTTTCGAGCAGTTTTATGGCGCGCCGGAGCGATGGAGTATCTATGGACTGCTGCCCAACTACCTGCAAAGGGAGGGCTCGTCGCTGGTTTATATGGTCGATCGCCTGCTTAAGCGTTGCGGCTCGGGAGGTTTCTACCTCGACGACTACGAAAAGCTTTTAGCCGATATGGAGGCCGACCCCAAGCCTAAGATTCTGCTGGGTGTAAGCTACGCCCTGTGGGATTTGGCAGAGCAGTATGCCCCGAAGTTGAGCGATACCATCGTAATGGAGACGGGCGGTATGAAGGGCAAGCGCAAGGAGTTAGCAAAAGCGGAGTTCCACAAGATTCTGACCGAGGCGTTTGGTGTCGAGACAATTCACTCGGAGTATGGTATGGCCGAGCTTACGTCGCAAGGCTACTCGGATGGTCGCGGTATCTTCCGATCGCCAAGCTGGATGCGCGTCATCACTCGCGATGTGAATAATCCGCTAAAGATGCTGCCCGCAGGCTCTCGCGGTGCGGTAAGTATAATAGATTTGGCAAACCTCTCGTCGTGCGCCTTTATAGCTACGCAGGATATCGGGCAGACCTTTACCGACGGCTCGTTTACGATTGAGGGCCGACTGACGGGTGCCGATATCAGGGGGTGTAACCTTTTAGTACAATAAAACAAGATGAAAAGAGTAGCATTCGTACCCATACGTCTTAACAGCCAGCGTGTCGAAGGCAAGAACCTGCGAGAGCTTGGTGGTCAGCCACTTATGACCTACATACTCAAGACTCTTGCCGCGGCCGATAATATCGACGAGGTATATGTCTATTGCAGCAACCCCGCAATCAAGGAGCTGCTGCCCGAGGGTGTGAAGTTTCTGCAACGCGACTCGCGACTGGATTCGAACACGACGCTGGGAGCCGAGATTTACGACGCCTTCATAAGCGAGGTCGAAGCCGACATCTACATTTTGGCACACGCCACATCGCCCTTTATCCGCACGGCAACAATAGCCGATGCCATCGAAAAGGTGCAGAGCGGAGGCTACGATTCGGCATTCAGCGCCAAGCGCGAGCAGAGCTTCGCGTGGTATGAGGGCAAGCCGCTAAACTACTCGCCCACACACGTTCCGCGCACACAGGATCTGGAGGCCGTATATATCGAAACATCGGCATTTTTCATCTTCCGCCGCGAGGTGTGGCTCAACGCAAAGCGTCGCATCGGCAGCACACCCTATATGGCCGTCACCGACCGCATCGAGAGCATGGATATCGACAACCCCGACGACTTCACTCTGGCAGAGGCTATCGTCGCGGCAGGGTTGCATAAATAACACGTTTTCAGGAAGATAAAAAATAGGCAGACCCGAAAGGCCTGCCTATTTTGTTTTGTTGCTGAAATCGTTACACCAAGCGGCGGATGATCTGGTCGCGGTCACCCGGAAGGAAGTCGATAATCGGCACCTCGATCATTGTATAGGCACCCGGCTTCTGACGCAAAACCGCACGCGCACCAGCCACCAGAATCTGGCTCGTAAGGCCCGGATTATCGATACTCATATTAAACTCAAATCGCTGATTCTGAGTCTTTCCCGACACTCCCTTACGCACCATATTAACGCCGTGGCCCATATCCTTCAATGCATCGACACTCTCGACCTTTATGACGTGAGTTTCGTCGTTTACGAAGTAGGCATCGCTCTTGATTGCCGCAGCAACTGAATCGAAATCATAGCCATCCTCCAGCTCGATATATACCATGCGGCGATGGATACCCGTACCCACAGGGATAGTCATCGACAGAGCCGCCTTAACGCCCTCGATAGCCTTCACCGCAACTGTATGGCCCATACTCATGCCGGGGCCGAAGTTAGTATAGGTAATGCCCTGCGGAGCGCACACCTCCAACAACGCACGAACTACCGAGTCGCTTCCCGGATCCCAGCCAGCCGAGATCAATGCCGCAGCACCACTCTCGCGTGCAATGGCATCCAAACGCGCACGCATATCGGCAATGCCGCTATGGATATCGAAGCTATCGACGGTCGAAATACCGAGTTTAAGAGCCTTCTCGGCACTCTGCTCGACCAAGCGCGACGGAGTACACAACACAGCCACATCGACTCGCTCCAACTGCTCGAGTGAACTTACAACGGGATATTTCATCTCCTCGGCCGTAGCCACCGACGATGCACGGCGCACAATGCCTGCTACTTCAAAATCCGAGGCGGCCTCCAAGGCCTCAACCACATACTTGCCAATATTGCCGTAACCTACGACGGCAGCTCTAATCTTCTTCATAACCGATATAAATTTAGTTAATCCGCACGCAAATATAATACATTTTGCTACCGATTATTCACTTTGAAAAAGAAAAAAACTATTTTTCGGCACCTCTGAAATAGCGCGCCAAAGCGAAGTAGAACAAAGGCCACAAGATGTAATACTGCACAAGTACTGCACTATACAAGCCCTGCGAGATAGTTACCGTCGGCGCAAGCAGAGTCCACAACACAAATGTCAGGAGTGCCTCGTATGCCACAACAAACGACATAATCATAGCACAACGCTCGCGGCGCAGGCAGATACCCAACCAGATAAGTGTCACAACAGCGAAGATGCCGAAGAACGATGATACTCCGCCAACCCAAGCTCCCTGTGCAGCCCACCACTCGGCAAATGCTCCCTGACAAGCACCCGCAATGATGTTACCCGTACGTTCGAAAGCCGAGAATGCCGGAACAACCATAATTGACCACACAGCACCTTTTGCTGCGCGATTCAGCCCTCCATGCATCAGCACATAGGCAAAGAATATGACCTCAACAACGCAAATTAGCGTACCGAGGATTGAGATTGTAGTTGACATTGCACGGCACGACTCAATAACGTGCAGACGCGTAAGGAAAAAGTACGGCAGAAGTACCAAGGCGCAAAAGATAAAAAACAGAGCCGTAGCAGTAGCGGCTTTTGATACTTTACTCATAAATCGAAGCATATTTTCAAACATTAAACTATTGATTCAAAACCTCTGTCGCGGTCCACGCCGCCGAAAACTTCCGCCCCGAAAATGGTTGTGAAATTTTCAACATCCCGACCGCATAACACAAATCTTTACAAAGATAGAAATTTCTGGGAATTATTAGCTAAATTTGTAATAGAAATAGGAATAATATTCTCGCTTTGTTGAAAATCTTAAAGCCAACACTATATGGAACATAAAAAGATAGTACTCCCTGCGGTGGAGGGTTTTGCCGACCGAGAGAAGTTCGCAACGGGGAATATCGAGGTTACGAATTGGGCAGAGTACCCCTACAAGCCCCTTGCAAAGTTTGCAATTGCCCATTCAGCAACGGCGCGTCTGGTGCGATTCGATGTCGAGGAGCAGCATATCGTAGGCCGCTGCACAGAGCAGCACGGCGAGGTTTATGCCGATAGCTGCGTGGAGTTCTTTGTGCGCTTACCACAGGCCGACCACTACTACAATTTCGAGATAAACTGCATAGGTACTATCCTTGCGGCTCGTCGCCTCTCGCGCGACGAGAAAGATTACCTCTCCGACGAAACTATGCAACGAATCAAAGTTCGCCCATCGCTGCCTGCAGCCATTCCTTACGAAGGCACAGGCACGTGGAGTATCGAGCTGGAGATTCCGTTCGAGGTGATTGGCTGCAAGGAGATGCCAGCGCATTTGGAGGGTAATTTTTATAAGTGTGGCGACAAGACACCAATACCCCACTTCGTAAGCTGGTCGCCAATCTTAACCGCTTCGCCCGACTTCCATCGCCCCGAGTTTTTCGGTGAGTTGATATTGAAATAGCGCGGAGAGATACGGCAATTAATATTTTATAGCTATATTTGTAGAGTGTATCGACGCATGCACTTCAACACATAACTTTACTACCATGAAATTTAATCATATTTTCAGTTTTGCCCTACTCCTTGCAGTAGGTTGCGCATCAGGTCCCAAAGAGAGTATTGTTGCTAAATATCTCGACCAACGACAGCCGCTGGAGGAGCGCGTAGAGGATGCTTTGCAGCGTATGACCCTACGCGAGAAGATCGATATAATCCACGCACAATCGAAGTTCTCATCGGCAGGCGTCGAGCGTCTTGGCATCCCCGAATTGTGGTGTACCGACGGCCCGCACGGCATCCGCCCCGAGGTGTTGTGGGACGAGTGGGATCAGGCAAAGTGGACCAGCGACTCGTGTACGGCTTTTCCGGCTCTTACCTGCTTGGCGGCAACGTGGAATCCCCAAATGTCGGCCACTTACGGCAAGGCCATAGGCGAGGAGGCGCGCTATCGCGAGAAGGATGTACTGCTCGGCCCGGGTGTAAACATCTATCGTACACCTATGAATGGCCGTAACTTCGAATATATGGGCGAGGATCCTATGCTCGCATCAAAGATGGTTGTACCCTACATCAAGGGCGTTCAGTCAAATGGCGTTGCAGCCTGCGTGAAGCACTTTGCGCTTAATAATCAGGAGATTGAGCGTCACGGCGTAAACGTCGTAGTTGACGACCGCGCACTCTACGAGATATATCTTCCCGCCTTCAAAGCCGCCGTTCAGGAGGGTGGCGCGTGGGCTATTATGCCGGCCTACAACCGCTACAAGGGTCAGCACTGCTGCCATAACCAATATCTGTTGAACGACATCCTGAAAGGCGAGTGGGGCTTCGACGGCGCAACCATTTCGGATTGGGGTGGCGTACACGACACCAAGGAGGCTGCGCTGCACGGCTTGGATATGGAGTTCGGTTCCTGGACCAACGGACTTAATTGGGGTGCGAAGAATGCCTACGATATGTATCATCTGGCACTTCCCTATATGAAGATGATCGAGAGTGGCGAGCTTACCACCAAGGAGCTTGACGACAAGGTGCGCCGCGTATTGCGCCTTAACTTCCGCACCGCGATGAATACCAGCAAGCCCTTCGGCTCGATGAATACCGAGGAGCATCTGGAGGCTGCCCGCACGATTGCCGGCGAGGGTGTTGTGCTGTTGAAGAACGAAGGCAACGTACTGCCCATCAACGTTGAGAAGTGCAAAACTATTTTGGTCGTTGGCGAAAATGCCATTAAGATGATGACCGTAGGTGGTGGCTCCTCTTCGCTCAAGGTGCGCAAGGAGTACACTCCGCTGGAGGGTATAGCAAACTATGTTGGCGACAAGGCGAAAGTTGAGTTCCAGCGCGGTTATGTAGGCGACACAACGGGCGAGTATAATGGCGTTAAGTCGGGCCAGGATTTGAGCGAGAATCGTTCTGCCGAGCAGCTTATTGCCGATGCCGTAGCTGCTGCACGCAAGGCTGATGCGGTAATCTTCTTTGGTGGCTTGAACAAGAAGGAGGGTCAGGACTGCGAGGGCGTCGATCGCTCGGAGTATGCACTGCCCTATGGCCAGAACAAGGTTATCGAGGCGTTGGCCGAGGCTAACAAGAATCTCGTCGTAGTAAATATTTCGGGTAATGCTGTTGCAATGCCGTGGGTTGATCGCGTACCATCGATTATGCAGGGCTGGTATCTCGGCTCAGAGGCCGGCAACGCCCTTGCTCGCGTTATCTTTGGCGAGGTGAACCCATCGGGACACCTTCCATTTACATTCCCCGTAGAGTTGGCCGATAACTCGGCTCACTCGGTTGGCGAGTGGCCGGGCGGCCGAGATGTCCGCTACACCGAGGGAATATTCGTTGGCTACCGCTGGGCCGACAAGGAGCAGATTAAGGCCCTATTCCCCTTCGGTCACGGCCTTAGCTATACATCATTCGCCATTGACGAGCCTACAATCTCGAAACATAGCATGAAGGCGGGCGGTAAGATTACCATCAAGTGCGAGGTGCGCAACACCGGTAAGCGCGAGGGTGCCGAGGTCGTTCAATTATATATTGGCGACAAGGTTTCGTCGTTGCCACGCCCCGTAAAGGAGCTTAAAGGCTTCCAGAAACTGCATTTGGCAGCAGGCCAGAGCGGCACAGCCGAGTTCACCATCACCGAGGATGATTTGAAGTTCTTCGATGACAAACAACACGCCTGGATTGCCGAGAAGGGCGACTTTACAGCCTACATCGCAACCTCAGCCGAGGATATACTCTACACGCTGGATTTCTCGCTTAAATAGCTGAGTATTAAGACAAAAAACAAGGTTGTTCCACTATGAGCAACCTTGTTTTGTTATATTGGGGTAGCACTTACAGCTGCTGGAGCAGATGCGACATCAAAACGCCGAAGTGGTTGCCCAGAGCGTAGCCTATGATGCCAGCACCAAGGCCCGTAACGAGAACTTTGCGATTCTGCATCGCGGCAGCAGCCATAGGTACAAACGGCGGAGAGTTGATAAACGCTACCGACGAAATGACCATCGAATCGGCATCGACCTTCATCAAGCGACACACCACAGCGTGAATCGAAAGCGATAGGAATACCGCCACCGACATAAATGCAATCTGATAGATGCCGCCCGCCAAATCTAGATTCGATAAGTCGGCCATCGATGCGATAACCATACTGAAGATATAGATAAGATACATTCCAATATCGTAGCTGCGCTGCAACTTACGCACCCTGCCTACAAACGAGCTCGCAACGCCTAACGTAGTGAGCATCAATATGAATACCACCATAAACCACTCGCTGGGGAAGAGCAGTGTCGAGCCAGCCGCAAGGGCGACAATTACCACCGTCACAAGCAATATGCGTCCCAGCTCTGCAAGGCCCTCGCGCGAGAATAATCCGCGATAGGGATTCGCTCGGTTTTTAGCTATCTGATTATCTATCTCGGCGCGGTCGTGCTGCGAGAGGTGGCTTTCGGCCTGACCATACGCGCGACGGAAGAGAGGAATACCGAAGCTGAATAAAAAGACAAAATAGAGGAACGAAATAATTATGTCATAGGAGTTTATCAGGACGAACGTCTCACTCGGAATTTTGAATACGGCCTGCATAGCTGCAGCGTTGAGTGTTCCTCCGGTGTACATTCCCGAGATGATGCCACCCACCATGTCGCCATACTCCAAATGGTTGCCAAAGAGCATATAACCCAATACAACGGCACAAAAGACCGATAAAAAGCCGCTCACCACAACCTTTGTCTGCTGACGAGCCTCGCTGAGTGAAAAGTTACAGCCAAAGAGCATCATCGGGATAGCCAACGGAATCATCACATTAGGCAGCAGATCCTGCAGAGGCACTATCTCGCGCGGCAGTCCGGGCATATTTCCCAAAATCATACCCAATGCGTAGAGAATCATTATCGGGCCCAACTTATCGAGCACGGGGAAACGACGGCAGAGCCATATAACTCCGGCGGGAGTGAGGCAGAATAGGAGCGTCAAAAATATATAGTTCAAAATTGCCATTTTGCTACTACATTTTAGATGGTAACATTTACGTCGGCAAAGATACAAAAAAGAGATATTAGGAAGAATTATTGCCTCGTTTTCATTAAATATTGGGTATAAAGTGTCATAAGAGGCTGAGAAATAGCGTAATTGTGATAATTTTTGGTATATTTGTGCGCGCCAATAACAAAAAAATGTCGCGAAACGTGAGAATGCGGGCATTTGTAAGCCTCTCCCACAATGGAATTGGCCAAATTTACAGAGTCTTTACAACCTACAGCCGACCCCTTGGTTGGGCTGTAAAATATGTTTGTATTCGATGAAAGAACAATTGGAAGGTCTTAACAGTTTGACCATTAATTTCGGAGAGGGCGGAATGATGATTGTAAACATCATTCTCGCATTTGTTATGTTTGGAGTGGCGTTGGGCATCAAGCCTCAGACATTCAAAGATGTATTCAAAAAGCCAAAGTCGGTCTTGACCGGTGTATTTTTGCAGTGGGTTGGTCTGCCAGCCGTAACGTTCGCCGTAGTACTGCTTATGAATCAATGGATTACACCTATGGTGGCACTCGGAATGATTTTGGTAGCTTCGTGCCCGGGAGGTAATATCTCGAACTTTATCTCGTCGCTGTCGAAGGGAAATATCGAGCTTTCGGTATCGATGACCGCCCTGACAACAGCCGCAGCACCCATCATTACCCCATTTAACTTCTTCTTTTGGGGATCGCTTTACAGCAAAATCATTAGCGTACATAGCGACATTCCGCGCCTTGTGATTCCCTTTATGCCTATGCTCGAGCAAATTCTGTTACTGTTGGGAGTGCCTATTGTTTTGGGATTGCTCTTTGCGCGTTACTTCCCAAATGCCACAAAACGCATAACCCGTCCCGCGCAGGTGTTGTCGATTTTGCTCTTTTTGGGCATGGTAACTGTATCGTTCTCACAGAATTGGCAACTCTTTATCGATAATCTGTTCTATATCGTAATCATTGTACTTATTCACAACGGATGCGCTTTGGGAGTTGGTTATCTGGGCGGTACACTTGCAAAGGTCTCTACTGCCGACCGCCGTTCACTCACCATCGAGACAGGTATCCAGAATTCGGGGTTGGGTCTGATTTTGCTCTTTAATGCAGCTATCTTCCCGCCCGAGATTTGGCACGGTCACTATGGCGGAATGTTGATTATTACAGCTTGGTGGGGCATTTGGCATATTATTTCGGGGCTCTCGGTTGCATATATGTTCCGTCGCACACCCATCAACGAGTAACCAATATGGCAAGACACAAGAAAATCCAGGATTATAATCGTTGGTACTACCTTCTGCGCCATTACGTCGATTTCGCGCTTAAGCTCTCGTACCGTAGCATCCGTTATGTAGACCGCGAAAAAGTTCCGCAGGATGGAGCCGTAATCTACGCGCCCAACCATACCAATGCGCTGATGGATGCGCTGGTTATTCTGGCAATGGACAAGAAGGCAAAGGTCTTTGTGGCACGCGCCGATATTTTCCGTAAGCCGCTGCTGGCCAAGATATTCACTTTCCTGAAGATTATGCCTATTATGCGTATGCGCGACGGCATTGACGAGGTGAAAAAGAACAGCGAGACCATCGAGAAGGCTGTTGATGTATTGCGCGACAAGGTACCGTTCTGCATCTTCCCCGAAGGTACGCATCAGACAAAATATTCATCACTGCCGCTCTCGAAGGGTATCTTCCGCATTGCACTTCAGGCACAGGAGCTTATGCCCGACATGCCGCTCTATATCGTTCCCGTAGGATTGCGTTATGGCAGTTTCTTCCGCTTCCGCTCGACGGTAAGAGTGCAGGTTGGCGAGCCGATAAATGTTGGCGAGTACCTCTCTACGCACGCCTCTCAGACTCCGCAGGAGCAGATGAATGGAATGAAAGATGAGCTGGCAGCACGTATGCAGAAGACCATCTTCTACATCCCCAACGACGAGGATTACGACGCAACGTACGACATCTGCGCAGCGGTTGTAAAACGTCGTGCCGACGAGGTAAAGCGTCGCAATGGCGAGAAGAAGATGCGCGGCATGGATGCCTATTTCGAGGCTAACAACCTGACCGTAAGTCAGATTGCACAGATCAAGGAGCAGAAACCCGAGGTGGCACAACGCCTGCTCTCGCTCGGTCGCGAGGCATCGGAAATCCGCAAGGCAAACAACATAAGCCTATCGTCGGTGTCGATAAAATACCCCTTCTGGTCGCGCGTATTAAAATCGTTAGTACTGCTGTTGAAGTTGCCTTACAACATTCCGGTAACAATTCTTACCCTTCCAATTAAGCTGGTGTGCGCCTTCTTGTTTACAAAACTCAAGGATTACGCCTTCCGCAACTCGGTGCGTTATCTGGTAAATCTGGTTTTGTGGCCCGTACTGATGCTTATCTACTCGATTATAGCCTTCGTCGTGCTGCCGTGGCCGTGGGCATTGCTCGTCATTGCGTTGATGCTGCCGGCACCTATCGTGGCCCACGAGACCTACCGCTTAATAAGAGTTATGGTATCGGATATGCGCCTGCTCCTGAACAAGGATTTGCGCAATAAGTATAACGAAATAAGAGAGATGATTTTTAACGAATAATTTGTAACAATATGAATATCAAACATATTCTCGCCGCACTTGCCGTAATGCTGTTCACTACAACAGTTTTTGCACAATCGACCGACACGCAGACCGTCGATTCTGGCGCAACCTCAAAAAAGGAGATTGTAAAGACGGGCTATAACTTCGGTCCGCTGCCCGCCGTAGCGTTCGATGCCGACAAGGGTTTCCAGCTCGGTGCATTGCTCAACATTTACGATTTTGGCGATGGCTCGACCTATCCCAATACGCGCCAGCAGTGGTATTTCGAGGCTTCGTTCTTTACGAAGGGCTCGCAGCTCTTTGTCATCTCGTACGACAACCGCTTCACCATCCCCGGTGTGCGCTGGTCATCGACCTTTACGCTTACCAACGACAAGGCTATGGATTTCTACGGCTTCAATGGTTATATGTCGTACTTCGACCACGAAAAGGTTGCCTTGGGTAAGGATAAGCAGAATCACGACAACTACATCTACACGCCGAAGTATCGCGTAAACCGTCTTGCAATGCTCTTCAAGACCGACTTCACGGGCAACATCTGGAATAAGAAGTTCTTCTGGGAGGCCGGCTATCACCTCAGCTACATCAAGCAGGGATATAAGGAACAGCAGGCTCTGAATCTTGATAAGATTAACAAGAACAAAGATGACTATAAGATGTTCCCCAAAGAGGAGACTCCCGTATTTGATATGTATCGCCAGTGGGGTATCATCTCCGAGGATGAGGCTTGGGGTGGCTGGAACAGCACCATCCGCTTGGGTCTGTTGTTCGACACACGCGATAAGGAGGGTGCGCCCTCACGCGGTATCTGGGCCGAGGCACACGCAACGCTCGCTCCCAAGTGGCTGGGTACGACAAATCCCTACTACCGTTATTCAGCAACATTCCGCCACTATGTGTCTATCGTAAAGAACGATATCCTGACGTTCGCCTACCGCCTTAATTATGAGGGTACAATCGGCAAGAGCGCGCCATATTATGTGCTGCCCTACATTACAGTTATGGGCCCCTCATACGACCGCGATGGTATGGGTGGTTATCGCACAATCCGAGGTCTGATGCGTAATCGCGTTCAGGGTTTGGATGTTGCATCGTATAATGCCGAGATTCGTTGGCGTTTTGTAAACTTCACGCTCTGGAAGCAGAATATAGCCTTCGGTTTGAGCGCATTCAGCGATGGTACGATGGTAACACGCAACTACGATATGTCGTTCCGTGGCGAGGAGAAGTATCGTGCCGACTACGACAAATATATGGCCGCTTCGGGCAATCGTACCGACGACCGTCCGCACATTACCGTAGGTGGTGGCTTGCGTTTTATTATGAATCAGAACTTTATCGTCGCATTTGAGTATGGTTTGCCATTGAGCAAGTTCAGCAGCGATCCATTTATCAAGAATCAGGATGGTAACGGTGCATTCTACATCAACACCGGCTATCTGTTCTAACGACGACTATTAACCCAACTAAAAGAGGCTGTCACAACAAATTTGTTGCGGCAGCCTCCTCGCTTTTATTGGTATTGACCTGAGCTCTAAAGTTTTGTCATCCACAGACCGTGCAAATTACAATACTCATACACCGCCACAGGCTTCGCTCCGCAGGTGCAGATTACCGCCTCGGGCTTATCGCTCAAATTGATGCGGATGCCACCTCGCTCGGTCTCGACATAGATAAACGCGATGTGGTGCTCCTCGGTCATAGGGTGCGCCACGCTACCCACCTCGACCTTAATTGTGTGGTCGTCAATCCACGTTACAACAGGCACATGCTTCTCGGTTGAAGCATCTACGGTATTGGGAGTAAGCTCCTCCATCTGCTCGCCGCAGCACACAACCGCAACCTTTGAATCTACCAACTTCTCAATCACATTGCCACAATGGCGGCACTTATAAAACTTTGTTGCCATATCCTATACAGTTTTATCTGTTTAACAATCAATCTATTATTTCTTTATCAACTCATCTAACAACTCGCGCAGCCTATCCTTTGCCATGACGCCCATCGCACGCTCGGGCGAACCCTTCATCGGCACGAAAATCAGCGTCGGCACGCTACGAATATCGAACATCTCTAACAGAGGCTCCTCTTTGTCGATATCGACTTTATAAATATCAACCTTGCCGGCATACTCCGCCGAAATCTCCTCCAACACGGGAGAGAGCGCTTTGCATGGGCCGCACCACGTCGCAAAGAAGTCTATAACGGCTGGCTTATCGCCTAAAAATTTCCACTCGCCCGCCGTAGCCTCAAGGTCGGCCACGCGACGCTTAAAATCGTTTGTAGTTAAGTTTATTGTTGCCATATTCTTTAGTTTTTTATTGTTTCTTTTTCTCTTTAATGCAAAGATAGGTACAACCAAACGATTTGC
>JAGBIR010000121.1 GCA_017934845.1 Alistipes sp.
AGTGGTTAGTTATCTGCACGAAAAAACACCGCTTACAATCAGCCGTCGAGCCTTTGTCCATGGCGTAGCTTCGGTGGCGGAGCAGACTTCGCTGAGGGGCCGATGGCAGGTGCTGAGCCACGATCCAATGGTTGTGTGCGATACGGGCCATAATGCCCACGGAATGGCGGAGGTTGTCGAAGATTTGCGTCGTATGGCGCAGGCCGGTGGTCGATTGATATGCGTTATGGGATTTTCGGCCGATAAGGATGTAAATGCAATACTCGCAATTTTGCCCCGCGAGGCTCATTATATCTTTACGCAGGCTGCATCGCGCCGTGCCGCATCGGCTGAAGATGTTATAGTACGAGCTACTCGCGAAGGTTTGTCGGGTGAAGTGGTAGTGGGCGTAGCTCAAGCGTTGGAGAAGGCACGCGCGATGGCTAATGCCGAGGATGTGATATTTGTTGGCGGCAGCAATTATGTAGTAGCGGAAATCCTGTAAGATAACAAAGAAGAATCCGTCTAACAAGGCTCTTTTGGCATCTGCCTCGTTCCCGAAATGCTTACATACGCTTTAGTATGCTGCGCTTTCGTGAACTTCGAGCAGCTTCAACCGACGCTGCGGAGTGAGTGCAGAGAAAGTTTACTTTCTTTGCCGAGCCGCAAGGAGGAAACACCACCCTTGTGGTGGGGTAAAATAGCTCATGTTATACGAATTCTTGCAACGAAAAAGGTAGTCTAACAAGGCTCTTTTGGCATCTGCCTCGTTCCCGAAATGCTCATTTACACGTTGTAAGCTGCGTTTTTAGTCATAAGAGAGGGTGTTCAACTAATTTGAACACCCTCTCTTTTGCTTTATGCTTTGCCCATAGGGCCCATATTCATTATAGGATCATCGTTTGCGGAGTGAGCCTTCGGAATCTCTATCTTTCCGATATTGCTTTCGTAGCGAGTGATATTCTCTTGCAGCGAGAGCAACAGACGCTTTGCATGCTCGGGAGTGAGGATGATACGACTTTTGACTTTAGCCTTTGATACTCCGGGGAGAATCGCAGCGAAGTCAATGATAAACTCCGATGTGGAGTGCGAAATTATTGCAAGATTTGAGTAGTTACCTTGTGCTATATCCTCGGTAAGCTCAAGGTCGAGTCCCTGCTTTTTTAATTCAGCCATATATGGTTTGTCTTTAAGTTGTTGCAAATATAGCGTATTCTGGTGCGATTTATTTCGGCAAAAGGGTTGAAGTTTTCGATAATTTATTAACAATTTGACACTTTTTCTCTTTGCCATATAGCTCTTGGGCAAAACTTCTGCCACGATATGATGCAAGGCGGAATTTTTGTAGCCAAAATCCTCCCGTAGTAGAAAAATTTGGGCTATGTAAATCTATTCTGGCGTCAACTTTTTAATATTTCATATTAAATGCCTAACTTTGTAGCTTAATATGGAAACTTAAAGCGTGATGTTAATAAATACGATTGAAGTCTTGTTGAAAGGAATGGGTGTCGGACTGGCCTCGTCGATTACGGTAGGCCCCGTTGCGGTACTCTGTATTCAGCGTACGTTGAGCAAGGATCGCCGTGCCGGTCTGGTATCGGGCCTTGGTGTGGCGTGTGCTGATATGTTGATGGCAATCATAGCATTCTTCTTCTACTCGATGTTGCAGGCTCAGATAGAGGAGTATAGTATGATTTTGCAGGTCATAGGTGGAATTTTTGTGGTCATCGTGGGTGTCTATATCTTTTTCCAGAACCCTGTGCCGCAGATTCGTAAGAATCGTGCCGGCAAGAGCGACCCGTGGCAGGATTACTCCTCGATGTTTGTCTTTACGCTGGCAAACTTCGTTGTGGTGATTCCCTATTTGTTGGCCTTCTTTGCAATGTTCAACGTCGGTATGCACTCCGGTGATACCGATATGGCTTCGCTTATGCATAGCGTGATGACTATTCTGGGTTTCTTCGCGGGTGCTGTGCTGTGGTGGACGCTGCTTACCTTTACAATCGACATCTTCCGTCGTCGTTTCCGCCCGCGACATATGCTTACGATTAATCACGTCGCTGGTGTTATTATTGCCATCTTGGGCATTTATACAATTTTGTCAACCTTTTTTAATATTCTGCCTCAGTAATGAATAGTGTAAAGAAAAATAAAAAGATAGTTATCGCCATCGATGGTTTCTCGTCATGTGGCAAGAGTACCTTCGCAAAGGCAATTGCTGCCCGTCTGGGCTATATCTTCATCGATACGGGCGCGATGTATCGTGCCGTGACGCTCTATGCCCTGGAACAGGGCGCAATACGTTCGGGTATAGTCGATGAGGATGCTGTGGAGGCTTTGCTGCCGCAAATCGAGATTACATTCCGCTTCAATCCCAGCCGCGGAGCGAGCGACATATATGTAAATGGCGATTTGGCCGAGGGGCGTATCCGCTCAATCGAGGTTAGCAACTGCGTGAGTGGTGTCAGTTCGATTCGTGCTGTGAGAGAGAAACTCGTTGCTATGCAGCAGCGTATGGGCCGCGATAGAGGCGTTGTGATGGATGGCCGCGATATCGGTACGGTAGTGTTCCCCGATGCCGAACTTAAGATTTTTATGACGGCCGACCCCAAGGTGCGTGCCTCTCGTCGTTATTCCGAACTTACGGCCAAGGGCGATAATGTAACGCTGGAGGAGATTATCGAAAATGTCATTTCGCGCGACGAGGCCGATATGAATCGAGCTATTTCACCACTGCGTCAGGCCGATGATGCCATCGTGCTGGACAATAGCTATATGAGTGTCGAGGAGCAGATGGAGTGGTTTATGGAGCGATACGAGGCTCTGATTACCGAGCAGGAGTAAAACGAGTTGGAGGGTATGTTGGTCGAAATTGATAAAAATTCGGGTTTCTGTTTCGGTGTTGTGCGCGCAATCACCAAGGCCGAGGCGGCACTCAAGGAGTTGGGTGGCGAGGTCTGCTCGTTGGGCGATATTGTGCATAATAGGGTCGAGGTGCAGCGTTTGGAGCGTATGGGGCTGCGTACAGTGACTCATTCCGATATGCCCGAGTTGCAAGGACGACACCTCTTTATCCGTGCTCACGGTGAGCCACCTTCTACCTATCGTATGGCCGAGGAGTATGGTATAAATGTGATTGATGCTACCTGCCCCGTTGTGGCACAGTTGCAGCGTAAGGTTGTGGAGGCGCATAAGGCGATGCGCGAGGTGGGAGGTAGCGTGGTTATCCTGGGTAAGCGAGGTCATGCCGAGGTGGTAGGTCTTACGGGTCAGGTTGCCGAGCCTACAATCGTTGTGGAGAGCGAGGCCGATCTGGATCAGGTCGATTTCTCTCGCCCGGTGTTCTTCCTTTCGCAGACTACGCAGAGCATAGGCCTTTTTCATCGTCTGGTATATGTTATGCGCGAGCGATTGTCGTCGGGCGCAACGCTTACTGTCGATGATACAATCTGCCGCCGAGTGTCGAATCGCGAGATGGCCCTTGTGGAGTTTGCTCAACGTTTCGATGTTGTGATTTTTGTCAGCGGTCGCAAGTCGAGCAATGGAAAGGTGTTGTTCGAGGTGTGCCGCGGTGCCAACGTAAGAAGCTATCAGGTCGAGGACGAGAGCGAGCTTTGTGACGAGTGGTTCGGAGAGTGTGCGAGCGTGGGAATATGTGGCGCAACATCGACTCCGGCGTGGCTTATGGAGCAGGTTGCCGAGGCTATACGGGCGCGATATTAGAGATAAAAAGTGAATGAAAAAGTGAAACAATTAAAGATAAATGTTATGAAATACGTAATGCGAGCAGTAAAATATTTCGTTGCTTTCTGCGTTTTGTATGTAGCTATCGTATGGCTTGGCTTGAAGTCATCGCAGGGTATGGATCACTCGGTGTGGGAGTCAATCGCTGTGACGATGCAGACTACGCGAGGTTGGTTGCTGGCCGGTGCTGTGGTGCTGTTGTCGGCACTCTATCCCCGTTTTGGATTTATGACACGTCGCGTGGAGTGTGATATGGTGGAGGATCGTGAGCAGCTGCTCAATGCTTTTACGCTGTCGGGCTTCGCACTTAAGGAGGAGAGCGATGGCCGTATGGTATTCCGTGCCGATAATCTGGTGCGCCGCATCGTTATGTTGTTCGAGGATGAAATTGTTGTCGAGCAGTATGCACAGTGGGTCGATATTAGGGGTATCCGTCGTGGCGTTGCCAATGCTGCCTACCGTCTTGACCTGTATATGGATGCCAAGCAACGAGCTACAGAGGAGTAGATATGAAGTTTATGAGAAGATATTTTAAGCATTTGGGCGCGTTGTCGCTCCTCGCATGCGTTGTGTTGACCGGTCTGTGGGCTACGAAGGATGACTTCGGCTTGGGCCGCAATATGGAGATTATGGTCAATATGATGCGCGAGCTAACCACGATGTATGTCGATGAGGTCAGCCCCGACAAGCTGATGAAGGATGGTGCGAAGGGTATGGTGCGCAACATCGATCCCTATACCGAGTTTATGTCGGAGGAGGATATGTCGGAGTTTGAGCTTATGACTACGGGAAAATATGGTGGCGTAGGTGCTACGATACGTATGCGCCGCGATAGTAGTGGAGTAGTAGTTGCACAACCCTACAAGGGTACACCCTCCGATTTGGGTGGCTTGAAGATTGGTGACCGTTTTCTGGCTATCGATGGCGAGGATGTTACAAAAGCTACGACGGCCGATATATCGTCACGCCTGAAGGGTGTGCCGGGAACAAAGGTGCGCGTTAAGATGGAGCGCATGATGACCGGCGAGGAGGAGGAGATCGAGCTTACGCGTGCGCGTATCGTTATCCCCGGAGTCCCCTATGCCGGATATGTTGCCGATGGCATTGGCTATATTCTGCATAACGACTTTACCGATGGCTGCTACGATGAGTTGCGTGCGGCGGTGGAGAAGTTGCGTACGAGTGGCGAACTGAAGGGTCTTATTCTGGACTATCGCGACAATGGCGGTGGCAGCTTACCCGAGGCTGTTAAGATTCTCTCGATGTTTCTGCCCAAGGGTACCGAGGTGGTAAAGATGAAGGGCCGCACCGAACAATCAACCCGCGTATATACGACCGATGCAAATCCGGTTTTGCCCGATGTGCCTATGGTGGTGTTGATTAATGGCAATAGTGCGTCGGCATCGGAGATTGTAAGCGGTGCTTTGCAGGATATGGATCGTGCCGTGTTGATGGGCCAACGCTCCTATGGTAAGGGCTTGGTGCAGTCTGTATTGCCGCTGGGTTATAACTCGTACCTTAAGTTGACAACTGCAAAATATTATATCCCGTCGGGCAGATGTGTGCAGCGAATCAACTACTCGTCGCACGATGGTACAACATCGGAGATGGTCCCCGACTCGTTGATGCGGGAGTTCAAAACGCGCAATGGCCGCAAGGTCTATGAGGGTAAGGGCCTGATGCCCGATGTGAAAATAGAGCCTGAATATATCTCATCGTTTGCCATTATGCTCTATAATTTGGGCTTTGTAGAGGAGTTCCTCGATGGATATATGCGTCGAAATCCCAATCAGACAATCGACAATAAAACATTTTCGATTACCGACGAGGATTATAACGACTTTGTGGAGTATATGGCCGATAAGGAGGTGCCATACGAGTCGCGTACGCGCCTTGCGCTGGAGATGCTGAAAAGGACATCGAAGGAGGAGCGTTATGACGATAACTTTGCCGAGGATTTGAAGCAGATTGAGGCGAAGTTGAAGGATCAGAAGACCGATAATCTTTGGAACTATCGGGCCGAGATAACCGATATGCTCAACAGCGATATCGTGCTGCGTCACAGCTATTACGAGGGCGTAGTGGAGCATAATGTAGCCTCGGATAAGGGCGTGAAGCAGGCCATAGAGCTGCTGGGCGATGCCGTTAGATATAATAAGATTTTGAGCGAGCAGGATACCGAAAAGAATTAATTGCGCAGAAGTTCGGGCTGGAGTCAACCAATCCGCAGATAGGAACAGCCTTTTCACGCAGTAGTTTTTTGATAGCGGTAACCGGCCGTGGGCGTTGAATTAAAAGCAAATGGGAGTATGAGAAAGTTTTTCGGAAGTAAAATTTCATTTCGTAGCCGTATGTCAATCCTTGTAATTGGATTGGTGTTGGCTGTGCTGTCGTTGCTTTATACCAACTTCCTTGCACGCTCGTTGCGCGAGAAGGAGCAGAATGATGTGCGTTTGTGGGTGACGGCTATGGAGCGCGTAAGCTACGATGCCTTCGGTAATACGAAGGTCGATCCCTTTGTGTCGCATATCGTAAGTACTCACAATAACATCCCGTTTATCTTGACCGACGAGAACCTGCGACCTATAATCTGGAACCGTATTCCGGAGGATGTGATGCAGAACCCCGAGAAATATCGTCGCAAGATAAATGAACTGACGGAGCAAAATACGCCACGAAATCTGCAACTTATGTGGTCGGGAGGTCATCGACATATCATCTTCTATGGTCGTTCGGCACTTCTTTCGGCGTTGTACTATTTCCCTTATGTTCAGTGGCTTATCATTGCTATTTTTATACTTTTTACCTATATCGCACTACAATCTACCAAGCAGGATGAGCAGAATAGAGTGTGGATTGGCCTTGCCAAAGAGACCGCCCACCAACTCGGAACGCCCATTTCGTCGCTGCTCGGGTGGGTAGAGTATCTGCGTAGTATGAATGTCGATGAGACGGCCGTAACCGAGATGAGTAAAGATATTACACATCTGACAAAGATCGTGGATCGATTCTCGAAGATTGGTGCCGAAACGGTGCTTACGCCCAATAACGTAAACGAGATTGTTGGCGAGACGGTGATGTATTTCCGTCGCCGCATACCTCGCAATGTGACGCTCTCGTATAACGGCTTGGCAATGGCACCCGTGCAGGCAAACCTGAATGTGGTATTGTTCGAGTGGGTGGTGGAGAATCTGCTGAAAAATGCCCTTGATGCTCTGCAGGGACACGGCGATATCGATGTAAATATCTCGTCAAGCGATAAGTATGTGACTATCGATGTGAGCGATACGGGTAAGGGAATTGCCAAGAATAATTGGAACCGAATCTTCGACCCCGGATTTACAACCAAAACGCGAGGCTGGGGTTTGGGGCTATCGCTCTCGCGCCGTATAGTAGAGGATTATCACCACGGACGCATCGCGGTGGCAAAGTCGGAGGTGGGCCACGGCACCACATTCCGCATAACATTAAAACGATTAATGGATTAACAATATATTATATCCGAATGGCAACCATCATTGATTCATTACATAGTTCGGGATTGGATACTTTGTCGGAATACCGCCTTCGTCGTATGACCGAAGAGTGGACGGGCGAGTTGTATCCTGCCAAGGCAGCCGACAGCCTGTCGGTTGATGGCGTTGTGTCGGATGCGACGCTGGCGGAGATGGCCGAGCGTTGGCGTATGGCGCGCAGCGTATATAGAAATGCTGATGCTGAATCGGTGATGGGCTCGTCGTCGCGACTTGCTGCAGATGTATCGCCAATGGCGGATGCTGCTCCGATAAATGATGCTGCTTCAATGGCTGATGTCGCTTCAATGGCTGATGCCGCTTCAATGGCTGATGTCGCTTCGATGACCGATGCTGCGGAGGTTATGGCGGCCGATACACTCTCTGTTGATGCTGTTGCGGAGGCTCTTGCGCAGGCAGATGGCGCGTCGCAAGTTTTTTGGCTTCAACCTGAATTGTTGCTTAATGGTGTGGTGGCTGTTATTGTGTTGGCTTATATATATTGTATATATAGGTATTTCGACGATGTGATGGCACTCATTCAGTCGGCCTTCAATCACAATGTTATTGTGTCCGACCGCGTTAACGAGCGTCGCCGAAGCGATATCTTCTATGGCTTTCTGGGTAAACTATCCTTGCTGGGCATTGGCTTTGTGGGTGTGTTTGCTACAATATGGGCTGTGCGCAATGGTCGCGATATGTTGGGACTCAGCGCAGACGAGGTTAGCTTTTCGCCGCTTATAGGTATGGGTCTATTCCTGGCAGTGGTTGTCGCGCAATATCTTATGCTGATTATTGTGGGCGGAGTCACCCGCTCTATGTCAACCACGATGCATTTGTTGCGTATGCGTTTGACCTATTTTGTCTTTGCTACGGTGGCTGCTGCTCCACTGTTATTGATATCTCAAGTGGCCGTAGGCTATAATATTTGGTTTGTGGTGGCGTGCGTTACCGCCCTTTTGGTACTTATTCTCTATCTTCGTGAGAGTTTGGAGTTGTTTATTTCTAAAAAAA
>JAGBIR010000122.1 GCA_017934845.1 Alistipes sp.
AAAAAAGTTTTTCAATGAATCGAGAATTAGTAATAAACGTTACCCCGACCGAAATATCCATCGCTCTGTGTGAGGATAAGGTGCTTGTCGAGCTGAATAAAGAGCAGAGTCAGACAGGCTTCTCAGTAGGTGATATCTATCTGGGTAAGGTGCGTAAGATTATGCCGGGTTTGAATGCTGCCTTCGTCAATATCGGACACGAGAAGGACGCATTTATCCACTATCTCGATTTGGGTAGTCAATTTCTCTCGCTCGAGCGTGTGGTAAATAGCCGCCAGCCCGGAAAGCGAGGAGTGAAGGTCGAGTCGATGAAACTCGAACCGAATATTGAGAAGGATGGTAAAATTGATAGCTATCTGCAAGTAGGTCAGACTGTAATGGTGCAGGTGGCCAAGGAGGCTATCTCGACTAAAGGCCCGCGTTTGACGGCCGATATATCGCTTGCCGGCCGTAATGTGGTGCTGGTACCCTTCTCGTCGAAAATCTTTCTGTCGCAGAAGATCCGCTCGAATGAAACAAAAAAACGCCTGCGTCGCATAGCGGCAGGTGTACTACCCAAAAATTTTGGAGTTATCATACGCACCGCAGCCGCCAGCGCGCAGGATGCCGATATTGAGCAAGATATCCTGTCACTCGTAGATCGTTGGAACGAGGCTGTGGGTAACATAAGAAAGAGTCCGGCTCCCGCATTGTTGATGAGCGAGATGAGCCGTGCAAATACCATAATCCGCGACTCTCTAAACTCGACCTTCTCACAAATTACGGTCGATGATGAGAAGATGTATCGCGAGATTAAAAGCTATATAAAAGTAATCGATCCCCAGTTGGAGAAGATTGTTAAACTGTACAAGGGTACGGTGCCAATTTTCGACAACTTCGATATATCAAAACAGATTAAGTCGCTCTTTGCCAAGTATGTATCGCTCAAGCGAGGTGCATACCTTATTATCGAGCATACCGAGGCAATGAACGTGATAGACGTAAACTCGGGTAATCGTACTCGTGCCGAAGAGAATCAGGAGGAGACGGCGATGACGGTGAACTTGGCAGCCGCAAAGGAGATTGCGCGTCAGCTCAGACTGCGTGATTTGGGCGGTATTGTCATCGTCGATTTTATAGATATGCATAAGGCGCAGAATCGTCAGGCTCTGTTTAACGAGATGACGCAACTTATGTCAACCGACAAGGCCAAGCATACTATTTTGCCACTCTCGAAGTTTGGTTTGATGCAGATTACGCGTCAGAGGGTACGTCCCGTTGCGGTGGGCGATGTGACCGATGTCTGTCCGACTTGTAATGGTTCGGGCCGTATTGAGCCTACAATTTTGCTTGATCGAAAGATTGAGAATCAGATACAGTTCCTTACCGAGGATCGCGGCATAAAGTCGATAACTTTGCGCGTAAGTCCTTATGTTGCGTCATATCTTTGCCAGGGATTTTGGTCGCTGCGCCGCCGTTGGATGTGGCGATACAAGGCAAGAATCAAGGTTGTGGCCGACCAGAGCTTGGGTATGGTCGATGTGAAGTATCTGGGTGCGAAGGGCGAGATGTTGATTATGTAGCTCTCGTCGCAAGCGGAAAGATTATAACCTCTGAATCGATTTAGTTTGGAGCGTATAGAGAGTATTTTACAGCAGGTTGAGGGGGCAAAACCCTATAAACTGCTCGTTAAAGAGTTAAAGAGAAAGAGTGCTACCGTCCATCTTGAAAATTTGGTCGGCGGGGCTCTTTCGCTCTATTCGGCTGCGGCGATTCAGAAATTGGGTGGCGTTCATATATTTGTTGCCGAAGATAGAGATGCTGCGGCATATATGCTCAACGACTTCTATGCGCTGCTCGACGAGGATCGGGTCTGTTTCTTCCCTACGTCGTATAAAAAGTCAATTTTGTATGGTAAGGAGGACGCGCAGGGCGTTGTACAACGTACCAATACACTCAATGCCATTCGCCATTGCCGCGATGGGTATGTGGTTGTATGTACCTATCCCGACGCATTGGCCGAGAGGGTAGCCGACGAGGGCGCTATCTCGGAACGTAGTATGCGTCTGTCGGTGGGCGATCATATAGCAATTTCGGATTTTGCTGATAAACTCTCCGAGCGAGGCTTTACGCAGGTGGATTTTGTCTATGAGCCGGGTCAGTATTCGTTGCGAGGAGGTATTGTTGATGTCTTCTCCTACTCCGAGAGCCGTCCGTTCCGTTTCGATTTTTTTGGCGATGAGATAGACTCGATTCGTCGTTTTAATATCTCGAGCCAGCTCTCGTACGACAAGGCCGAGTCGGTGGAGATTATCCCTAACCTCAATACAGCCGATATGGAGAAGGTGTCGCTCGTTAGGTTTGCTAGCGATGCTGCTTGCTGGTTTTACGATGCCGATTATGTGTTTAAGCGCGTTAATGATTTGCGTCGTAGGGTGTTGGGCGAGATGGAAGAGCCGTCGAAGATTGATACCAGCCTAACCAGTCGTAATGGCCTGCTACGCGATTTGGAGGGCTGCACGCTATGCTTGTTGAGGGATAACCTTAAGGAGCGTATAGCAGATAGCGTGGTTACGTTCCGCACAGCCCCGCAGCCGCAGTTCAATAAGAATTTCGAGGTGCTTGCCGACGATTTGGAGGATGCAGCACTTAAGGGTTTTAAGAGTTATATCCTGTCGGAAAATCGTGCGCAGACGGAGCGACTGGAGAATATTTTCCACCAGATGGGGCGTAAGAACGTATCGTTTGAGGCCATCGCAATTACACTTCACGACGGATTTATCGATCAGGATCTTAAGATTCAACTCTATACCGACCACCGGATTTTCGACCGTTATCGTCGCTACCGAATTAATGGCGAGATAAAACGCGATGAGCAGATGACCGTCGCGGAGCTTAATGCTCTGAAGCTGGGCGACTATATTGTGCATATCGACCACGGCGTAGGACGCTTCGGTGGCTTGGTGAAGATAAACGAGAATGGTAAGGTTCACGAAGCTATAAAGCTGGTTTATAAGGACAACGACGTACTGTTTGTAAATGTTCACTCGCTGCATCGCATCTCGCGTTATAAGAGTGGCGAAGGTGAGCCTCCAAAGATTTATAAGTTGGGTGGAGGTGCTTGGCAGAAGCTGAAAAATGCTACTAAAAAGGCTGTTAAGGATATCTCACGCGAACTTATTGCGCTGTATGCAAAGCGTAAGGCGAGCAAGGGATTTTCATTCTCGGCCGATACCTATCTGCAGCAGGAGATGGAGGCGTCGTTCAAATGGGAGGAGACGGCCGATCAGCAGGCGGCAATCGTTGCCGTTAAGAGGGATATGGAGTCGGATCAGCCGATGGATCGATTGGTGTGTGGCGACGTGGGATTTGGTAAGACTGAGGTCGCTATTCGCGCAGCATTTAAGGCGGCGGTGGATGGGAAACAGGTGGCTGTGCTGGTGCCGACGACGATTCTTGCTATGCAGCATTATCGCTCGTTTATGGAGCGTCTGAGGGATTTCCCGATTACGGTGGAGTATATCAATCGCTCGAAGAGTGCAAAGCAGGTGCGCGAGATATCTGAAGCATTGGCAGCGGGAAAAATCGATATATTGATTGGTACGCACAAAATGTTGGGTAAGCAGATTGTGTTTAAGGATTTGGGCTTGCTGATTATTGACGAGGAACAGAAGTTTGGCGTAGCTGCAAAAGAGAAACTTACGCAAATGAGTGTGAATGTTGATACTCTGACACTTACGGCAACGCCTATCCCGCGAACTCTGCAATTCTCGCTTATGGGCTCACGCGACTTGTCGGTCATATCGACTGCGCCGGCCAACCGTCAACCGATCATAACCGAGTCGCATATCTTCTCGGAGGATCTTATTCGTGATGCTGTCGAAGAGGAGCTTTCGCGCGGTGGACAGGTCTATTTTGTGAATAACCGAGTCGAAGATCTGCTTACGTTGCAGGGTATGATTACCCGACTATGCCCCAAGGCGCGTGTCGCTACGGGACACGGCAAGATGCCGGCCGAGAAGCTGGAGAAGTTGATTATGGACTTTATCTATGGCGAGTTCGATGTACTGATTGCAACGACCATCGTCGAGAATGGAATTGATATTCCAAATGCCAATACCATCATCATCAACAATGCCCAGAATTATGGTTTGAGCGATCTGCATCAGCT
>JAGBIR010000123.1 GCA_017934845.1 Alistipes sp.
CCACCTGTGAGAATAGCAATAGCCTCTTTCATAGTGTTTTATTTATTTAATGAGTTAATAATATCCAAATCGTTAGCAAAGTTAATAAAAAAAGAGTAAAGCACAAAGTGGTTGGGTGAAAAGTTATCACTCGCCACTCTGTGCCTTGTCTCGTATGACTACAATTTTGCAAGGAAACGCTCGCGATCGACGATAAATCGCGTATGCTCGCCCTCGCCAATTGTGCCAACCTCGTCCCACGCCTTAACGACGAACTTCAGTGAGCGACCATCTACTTGCGTAAGCTCGGCCGAAGCGGTAATTGTTGCTCCTAATTTCGAGGCTTTGATGTGCGATGTCTGCATTGCTGTACCGACGGTTGTCGAGCCTTCGGGCAGGTGGTCGGCTACGGCCTTCATTGCAGCGTTCTCCATAAGAGCGACCATTGCGGGTGTCGCAAACACCTCCATATCACCCGAGCCGAGTGAAAGAGCCGTATTAGACTCTGAAACCTTTACTTTACTTTTAGCTTGTAATCCAATCTCTATCATAGTGTTACTCAATTTGAATCTCCAAAATTCCTACCGATGCATCGGCCTTTGGTGTGATGGTAAGGCGCAGGGCATCTGCCTCGATGGGCGATGCGGGATGCACAACGTTGAACTGGTCGGCAAGGGTGCCGAATGTGTCGGTAACGTAGGCCTGATACTCCATCCACTTACCATCCTTGCGATACTCCATCGACCAACTTTCGGGCAGCTTAACGCCGCCGTTGTCGTTGTACCAATATACTGATACGCTTTCGATGGGCTGTGCCTGCTTGAGTGTAAGCTCGAGCTGCTGCACTTTACCTAACTGCGACCAACTTGTCCAACGTGAGATAGTTACGTCGGCTGATGATGATGGTATTTCGCCATCGGCAACAGCATAGATATCGTCGCTGCTATTGGTGTGGGTAGCAGAGATAGAAGCGATATTTCCAACGGGATGGGGCTTCGAATCGCGAACGGTCTGTGCCGAACGTGCAAACCATACGTTCATAGCCTTGTCACCACGATTATCCCACGCGTAGTAGGGCACAAGAGTCAATGCTGCGGCCTCGGTCTGCTCGTCGCAAACTACGTCGGCAGGGATTGTTATGGCTGCAATGCCATTCATAATACCCTCAGTAAAGCTCTTTACTTCAGCCTTTTGCGAAATATTCTCAACGTAGTAGTCGGTTACGAGATGCGAGTTGTCAACCTCCTCGGCGCAATATACAAACGGACCGCGAGTGATGCAAAGACGGTCGATATCGGCCTCGACACGCTCGTCAGCTACAGAGTAACGTACGGGCATCGGAAGTGTAAGGGTGAGTTTGTCGCCTGCCTTCCATTCGCGCTGAACGGGAAGGAAGCCTTTGACAGCCTTTGCGGGCGAAATTTTCTTGCCATTAACCTCGACTGTTACGCGCTCTGATACATTGTCAGCATACGAATATAATTCGCCCGGAACAAAGCTCTTGCCAACGCACCAAGTCGGCAGTCGCAACCAGAGCGTAAAATTGGCAGATTCAGCCGATGGTGTAACCTCAATCTCTACTTTATCTGAGAACGGGTAGTCGCCACGCTGTAAGAGGTTTACTTTCATAGACTCAAGTGGTACTTCAACGGCAGATGCAGCATAAAGTGCGCAGTAGATATCGTTGCCCGAATGAGAGTAAATCATACTTGAAACCTGCGGAATAAGACGTGCCAAATTCGACGGGCAGCAAGCTGTATTAAACCAAGGTGAGCGGCCCTTGTGTCCATGGTTGAAGGTGCGAACACCATCGGTCTCGAGAACGTTTACATAGAAGAATTTATTACCCTCGAGGTTTACTCCCGCAAGTACATTGTTGTAGAGAGCTACTTCGGCAACATCGACATACTTGGCATCGCGTGAAGCAAGGAACATTCGGTAGTTGAACAATACGTTACCTACGGCCGAGCAGGTCTCGTTGTAGGTAATCTTGTTGGGAAGCATATATGCGGGACCGAAACCTTCGATACCGGGAACGGCACCTAAACCACCGGTAATGTGCATCTTACGATCGACAATATCGTGCCAGATAGCCTCCAATGCAGGCATCAGTGTAGCGTCGGATGTAAGGCCCGCAACGTCGGCCATACCCGAATAGAGATATGTTGCACGAACCGAGTGGCCTACAGCCTCGCGCTGCTCGCGAACGGGCAGATGCTGCTGGGCATATTCGGGCGACATAACACCTTCGCCTTCGGGACGGTAGGTGACGCCACGAATGTCGATAAAACGCTTTGCCATATCAAGGTAGAGCGAGTCGTTGGTGGCCTTGAATAGCTTAACCAATGCCAACTCCATCTCCTGATGTCCGGGAGCTTGGTTGATGGGCTTGCCATCGTTGTAGTTCTCGTCGCCCTCGAAGAATACTTTGTTTATATGGCGCGCACTCTTCTCGGCTACGTCCAGCCACTTGCGCTTGCCTGTGGCATGATAGTAGGCTACTGCGCCCTCGTACATGTGTCCCATATTGTAAAGCTCGTGGCTGTGGACTACGAACTTATAACGATCTTCGCCGGGTCCCCACTTGCGGTTACGCTCGCGCATAGTGTCGTCAAATATGTGATACTCATACAAATAACCATCCTCGCACTGCGCTTCGGCAATAATGTCGATAATCTCGTCCATCTGCTTTTCCAACTCCTCGTCAGGCTCGATTGCCAAGAGATAAGCTGCGCCCTCCATTACTTTGAACAGGTCGGATGCGACATAGTAGGGTAGGTTCATAAGTTTGCGGCTGCGGTCTCCCTTAAGGTAGCCGGCGGTGATACGCAACTGCTCGACAGCAGGCTCGGTCTTTCCGAGTGCAAAGGGTACCAAAGTTCGCTTTTGAGTCTGCAGGCGGGGAAGCCAGAAATCGTCCTCCAAAGTAACCTGATGGAAGGGAATTTGAGTCAAGGCTCCCTCTGTCGATGGCTCGACATTGCGGCTGCAAGAGGTGGTGAATATAGCAGCTGAAACAGATGCAATAACACCTAAAGTAAATAGTTGTTTAATCTCCATTATAGCTTTGGTTTATAGTTTTTTAATATTTGTTATATGAAGTGCTACTTCTGCTTCTTTTCGCGCTTTGGGAACCAGCCTCTCTCGACACGTTTGCGCTGCTCAAAAAGTTCCCCAATCGACCAGAAAGACGATGCTCCCCATACAGCCAGAAGTGTTGACCATAGGATGTTTTCAACCAAGAGTGAACCTGCGATGGCAGCAATGCCCATAAGGGCAAATATCCACCAGATGCCAACGCCGAAATAGTACTCTCCTTTAATGACAATCGGATGGAAAATACCGATTATAAAGAATGTTGCAATGCCGATAATTAATCCTGTAAAATACATATTCTCGTTTAATTTTATGCAAATATACGAAATTTGCTCTCACAGAGGAGATAAATCCCAAAGATTTTATATCTTTGCATGATTAATAGGCTAAAATAAAATACTATATACCGATGTTTGAAAATTTATCAGAAAAATTAGAAAGATCGTTTAAGATACTCAAAGGTGAGGGTAAGATTACCGAGATTAACGTTGCCGAAACCTTGAAGGAGATTCGTCGTGCTTTGATCGATGCCGACGTTAACTATAAGGTTGCCAAGTCGTTTACCGACGAGGTTAAGCAGAAGGCATTGGGTCAGAATGTCTTGACTGCTGTCAAGCCCGGTCAGATGATGACCAAAATCGTGCGTGACGAGCTGGCCGAGTTGATGGGTGGTACGGCTACCGACATTAAGTTGGAGGGTACGCCTGCTGTTGTGCTTATCGCCGGTTTGCAGGGTTCGGGTAAGACTACCTTCTCGGGTAAGTTGGCTTCGATGCTTAAGACCAAGAATAACCGCAAGGTGTTGTTGGTTGCGGGTGACGTGTATCGTCCTGCGGCGATCGACCAGTTGAAGGTCTTGGGTGAGCAGATTGGTGTCGAGGTATATACTGAGCCGGGAAATATGAATCCCGTAGAGATTGCCGAGAATGCTATTCGTTATGCTCGCGAGAAGTCGTTCAACGTTGTTATTGTCGATACGGCAGGTCGTTTGGCGGTTGACGAGGCGATGATGGTTGAGATTACAGCTATAAAGGCTGCCGTTAAGCCCAGCGAGACATTGTTCGTTGTGGATGCGATGACAGGTCAGG
>JAGBIR010000124.1 GCA_017934845.1 Alistipes sp.
ATACCGCGCATCAGCGGGCCTTCGATAATCGAGGCGGGCGAGGGGTAGAGCTGCAACGCCTCCTGTAAATCATCCTGTAAAAACTCTTCGTCGCCACGTTGCAGGGCTGTAGCCAAACGCTCCTCGAGGGGTGTGTCGTGACGGTTTATGTTAATGGCATCCGTTGGAGTCTCGGCTGATGCCGTGTAGTTGCCGGCAATCGATAACAGACGCTCGGTGGCATCGTCGCGTCGGCAGAGAATAACATCCTCTAAAACTTCCAATAGCTCTGCGGGGATATCCTCATACATCACTGCTGTTGATGGATTTACGATAGCCATATCCATACCGGCCTTGATGGCGTGATAGAGGAATACGGCGTGCATAGCCTCGCGAAGGTAGTTGTTGCCGCGCAGGGCAAACGATAGGTTGCTTACACCTCCGCTAACACGCGCACCCGGGAGATTCCGATGAATCCACTCCGTTGTGAGGATAAAATCCAACGCGTAGCGTTCGTGCTCCTTAATACCCGTAGCGATGGTAAGTATGTTTGGGTCGAAGATTATATCGTTCGCCGAGAATCCTACCTGCTCGGTAAGGATTCGGTAGGCTCGTTGACAAATCTCGGTCTTACGCTCGAAGGTCGTTGCCTGACCCTGCTCGTCGAATGCCATAACGATAAGGGCTGCACCAAGTTCTCGGATGCGTCGAGCGCGACGAATGAATACCTGTTCGCCCTCTTTTAGCGAGAGTGAATTGACGATAGCCTTGCCTTGAATAGATTTAAGGGCCGATTCGATAACCTCAAAACGTGAAGAGTCGATCATCCACGGCAGACGGGCAATGTCGGGGTCGGAGGCCATAAGATTTACAAATGTGCACATCTCGCGCTCGGCATCCAGCATCGCATCGTCCATATTTATATCGAGAATCATAGCTCCGTCGGTGACTTGACGGCGTGCTATGCCGAGAGCCTCGTCGTAGCTCTTCTCTTTAATAAGACGCAGGAACTTTCGGCTGCCTGCGACGTTGCATCGCTCGCCAACATTGATAAATGCCCCTTGAGGATTAAAGCCATCAAGACCTGCAAGCCACGCAATGTGCTTACTTGGCGCGGGCTGGTGCGGTTGGGCTTTTGAGGTAGCGTTAACGATGGCGCGAATATGGTCGGGCGTTGAGCCGCAACAGCCACCAACAATGTTTACATATCCTCCCTCGATAGCCTCTGCCAGTTGCTCGGCCATAGCCTGCGGCGTTTGGTCGTAGTGGCCCATTGCATCGGGGATTCCGGCATTGGGGTATGCACTAATGTAGCAGGGAGCCATAGCTGCCAACTCTTTCAGATATGGAGTCATCTGCTTTGCGCCAAACGAGCAATTAAGACCTATGCTCAGTAGGTCGAAGTGTTGTACCGATGCAAGCAGTGCATCAAGAGTCTGTCCCGAAAGAATTCGTCCCGACTGATCGGCAATGGTAGCCGAGAGCATTATGGGACAACGTTGTCCGCGTTGAGCAAATATCTGCTCGGCTGCCGAAAGAGCTGCTTTGGCATTGAGCGTATCGAATACGGTCTCGATAAGCAATAGGTCAACGCCGCCCTCTATCAATGCGTCAATTTGCTCGGCATAGGCCTCTGCCAATGCGTCCAACGTGATGGCGCGTTCAGCCGGATTTGCGACATCGGGCGAAAGTGAAGCACTCTTGCCCGTAGGGCCTACTGATCCTGCAACAAAACGAGGTTTTTCGGGCGTTAAGCGAGTCATTCTGTCGGCCTCGGCGCGCGCTATGCGAGCTGCCGCGAGATTAATCTCACGCACCTTGTCGGCCATGTGATACTCTTTCTGCGAGATAGCTTGCGCATTGAATGTGCAGGTCTCGATAATATCGGCTCCCGCCTCGAGATATTGACGATGGATGGCCGCAATGATGTCGGGTCGAGTCAACGTGAGCAAATCGTTGTTGCCTGTAAGACGCACGTTGTGCGATTGGAATAGCGAGCCACGAAAATCCTCCTCCGATAGGCCATATCGTTGGATCATAGTTCCCATAGCACCATCCAGCGCAAGGATACGGTGCTTGAGAAGTTCGTATATGGGGTGTTGTGCCATAGTCGTTAATATACAGCTTTTGCAATGGCTTCGATGCTTGCCGAAGCATTCATCGAATAGAAATGTATGCTCGGCACACCAGCCTGCTTTAGCTCTCGGGCCTGTGCAATTCCCCACTCGATGCCGAGCGACTTTACATCGTCGTTACTCTTGCAACGACGGAACTGCTCGGCCAGCTCTACGGGGAAATCAATATGGAATGTTTTTGGCAAAAGCGTCTGCTGCGTAAGCGACGTCAGGGGTTTGATGCCCGGAATAATGGGTACGCTAATGCCTGCTTTGCGGCAACGCTCGACAAATGAAAAGTAGCGGCTATTGTCGAAAAACATCTGCGTCACGACATATTGTGCGCCCGCTTCGATCTTCTCGCGAAGATGCTCGATATCGGTCTCGATGTTCATCGCCTCCTCGTGTTTTTCGGGATAGCCTGCAACGCCGAATGAAAACTCCTTGCCCAGCGGCTCGTGCTGGCTTCCGTCGATCATCATTCCGCGATTGAACTCCGATACTTGGCGGCAGAGATCAATAGCGTGCTGGTGGCCGTCAGCCTCGGCAACGTAGCGGCTCTCACCCTTTGCACGGTCGCCTCGCAGGACGAGCAAATCGTTAATATCCAAGTATGAAAGGTCGATAAGTACATTCTCAAGTTCGGTGCGCGAAAAACCGCTACATATAACGTGAGGAACGGTAGGTATGCCGTAGCGGCCCTTAAGAGCAGCTGCAATGGCAACGGTGCCGGGGCGTGTACGCTCGGCAGTACGCTGAAAAACTCCGCTTGCGATCTGGCGATAGACAACTTCGCTGCGGTGGGTTGTGATATTTATATATGCCGGATTGAAGGGCATAAGGCGGTCGATGGTCTTGAATACCTGCTCGATGCTTTTGCCACGTACCGGAGGCAGTACCTCGAATGAAAATGCCGTAGGGTGTTCTGCGGCCAAAAATGAAGCTACACTCATAAACATAACTTGTTATGTTGCAAAGTTAAGTGTTATGAATCGTTTAGCCAAGAAATGAGTAAAAAAATAGCCGCATCATCGTTTTGCGACGAGCGGCTAAAGTTATAAATCGAGTTATTGTTAGTAGATCAACTCCATACCATCTACCCACAACTTACTATCGCTACTTCCCGTAAAGTAGTCTCCGAGCATACTTGATGCGCAAGAGACGATGATGTGTGTAGGCTTACGCGATGTAGAGACATACTCCAACGGAATCTCTACCCTCTGCCAACCATCCGACGAATCGGTAAAGATGTGCGAACCGTAGCCGATAACGCCCTCTGATTTTGGATCGAAGAAGGTGCTACGATCGGTCGTGTTAACCTGTACGGGGCTCTCGGGAGTACCGCCAAATTTACGATAATCCCAATCACCAACGGCGATAAATACCTGACCGCGGTCTTTGTCGCCCAACTTTACATCATCGTTGTCGGGTACGGAGTCAATGCGGTCGATAACACCGCTATTGTACTTCAACCAAACCACCAACTTACGAGGACGCAACGTAAAGGGACGACCGAAGTTAACAATACCGCCCTTTGTACCAACCAAGCCGGCAAACTCGCCAACGAAGATGTTACCTGCGGCAAACTTAACGATAACCCACTGCGACTCCAAACGTACCGAGTGTTTGCCCTCCATTTTATCCTGATTGTCGGGGATGGTGATGGCGCGACTCTCGCCTACGGTGGTCGATCCCTTGTTGCCCGAGCACCACCATTTGGTCTGATTCTCTACGATAGCCGATGCAGGATCGTAGAACGAGTAGTACTTGTTCGACTCAGCCTTGCTGAAGACCTCAAAGCCTGAGTTTGGCATCTGACGAGACTCCTCGGTAGTGAATTCATAGATGTCGGTCTGGTTCTCGCCGCTATAAGCGTAGCACTCATACTCGGTAGTAGGCTCCAAGCCCTCGATGCAAGCCGAGAAGGCTCCGCCGTCTGTCTTTATACTTGCCTTGTCAACATCAAACCAAGCAGATGTTCCCTTCTTACGATATTTGAATCCATTGTCAAGCTCGGCAATACCCGTTGCTTTTAGCCAAGCAACAGCCGTCCAAGCATCTACCGACTTCATCTCTACAAGTGTCTCGGTCTGCTCGACGTAGAGCATCCACTTCTGGCTCTTGCCGTGGGCTGTTACGGTAACGGCCTGGCCGTGAGTAAAGTCTTTAAGTTTATCAATAGATGGGGAATAGGTTGTAATATCGGCAGGGCCGAGCTTCAGTGAAGTGACTGTAATGTCGGTAATATCCTGCTTGTCGGTAACATAGGTTACGGCGCGAAGGTTTACATCGTCAATCTCGCTTGCACCAACCTGTCCCTCGACGGTGTAGTAACGCTGGATGTTCTGTGTGGCCGAAATAGTCCAAACATAATCCTGATAGATAGAGAGTGTAACCGATATCTTCTGCGAAAGGTCGTGTGAACCTACAATCTCCATAGACGTTTTGGTCTGCTCGTTGTCGAACTCGACGGCAGTGATGTTCACTTTGCTAATATCGGTCTGCTCGTTCAATGTAATTTCGACATTGCGTTTCTCAGAGTCAATAAACACCTCCGTTGCGCCATCCACCTGCATTGATGTAATGCGAGGCTCGATAACGGGCATGGGAAGATCATTCTCGATACATCCCACTAATATTGCAGCAAAGAGTACTGAAAGTGAAAGTAATATTCTCTTCATAGTTTGTTCGCTTTAGAGTTTAGAGGTGGATAGTAAGACCAATGCTGATATCGAGAATATCGAGCTTGAAGTTTGCCTTCGAGAATTCACGCTCGCCGACTGTTTGACCGTCGCGGATGTAGGCAGTCTTGTTGTATGATACGCCACCAATACCCATCGATACGTGAGTACTGATATTATTCATCGGAAAGACAACGATACCCGGGTGAAGACTCAGCTTCAATTGATGGGTACGAGCATAGGTGTTTTGCGTGCTTTGGTTGTATGCAAATACATTCTTGTTGTTGGCATAGCTCAATGCAATATCGGCAAAAACGCCAATACGACCCTTATTGTCGAGGCCCAAATATGAGCGGTGATATACCGACGTTTGGATTGATGTGAGCTCGGTATGCAGATTCTCTACCGAGAAGTTCAAATCGTCGCTCAAAAGATCCTACTCTCCCTCATCGATTGTACCCGAAGCTGTGGTGTATTGCACGCGTACACCAATCGAACGATTGTTCTTATAAGCATAAGCAAAGAAGGGTGCAATCTTGGTAATTGCGCCGTTTGCATTTATGCCGTTTAGCAACAACATATACTCGCTATTGTTGCTCGAGAGGCTGACGTGTGAGATTTGCGCTCCCAACTGCCACTCACCTTTGGGGATAATCAAGTGCTGCTTAAGTCCGCGGCTATGCTTTTTGCCTACGGTATCTTTTTGAATAACCTCACCCAGAACAATCGGCTTACGCTGCTTCTTGTCATGATTCTCAACCTGTGCGGCAGGTGCTGCCTGAAGCTCTGCTACGGCGGCATTATCTACTGCCGGAGCTACGCTCTTTACCTCTTGCGCTGCTGCTGAAGCCGCTACTGTAACGGCTACGCCAAGAATTATAGTCTTAATAATACTTTTCATCATAACAGTGTTTTAGAGGTAATATGCCAGACCGAAACCGATCGAGAAGACATTGACTTTGAAGTTGATTTGCGTTGACTCGCGCGAACCTTTGTAAATCTGGTTGTGTATCTGATCTACTGTGTTGTATTGCAGACCCAACATTCCAACGTTGACCTCAACGGCCAAGCGATCGTTTACAAAGGCGATAAGGCCCGGATTGAGTCCCAACGAGAGACTCAACGACTCCTCGTATGTACCCTTTACGTTGACCTTGTCGCGGCCGTTGATAAGTTTCGCCTGACCAAGGCCTACGGCTAACTGAGTCTCGTTGAAAATAGCAAAGCGCTTCGAGTTGCCGAGAGGAATGTAGTTACGATAGACAACCATTCCCGTCAGGTCGTGGCTGAGCGAGTAATAATCTCTTACGTCAATCTCGATATCCTCGATGCTGATGTTTGCCGTATTGACGTGTAGCTTATTACGGCCATAGGCAAAGCGAACACCCAAGCTCATATTGTCGCGTATGGCGTAGCACACTACGGGGCTTGCCGTAAAACGATAACCGTCGGAATTGATATCCTCGATGATAAGGAAACGGTAATCGGTGTTCGAGTGGGTAGAGTATCCCACCTGACCGCCAATCATCCACGTTCCCTTCTCGATGAAGGATGTGGAGTTGAGGTCGAAGCCTCTATCATAACGCTGTGCGCGGACGTTCACTACGCCCGCGATGCACAACATTACGATTGATAAAATCACTTTTCGCATATCGGTATTTCCGATTTGTGCCGCCGCTCTCCCTTTTTCGGGAGAGGGCGACAGATTTAGTTACTTATTCTGTTACTACGTTGCTGTCATAAACCAACTCAACGGCATCGACAAATAACTCGCTGCTTGTACTACCGCTCATATAGTCACCCCAAGCACTCGATGTGAACGATACGACGATGTGCGTAGGTGTAGCCTTGAGGTCGTAGTAAACAATAGGAATTGTCAATACATTCCAAGAATTATATGATGTATAAGTCTTGTCTGAGTTCTTACCATTGATAGTTACAGGACCTGCACCATCAAGAATGGCAGTACCATAAGCGATAGTACCCTTGGTCTTGTCGCCAGCCTTACGTGCTGCACCATCTACGGCGAAGTCGCATATCTCCTCGGGTTTCGATGTATCGGCCTTCAGCGGGCTTGTTGAGGTACCCTTGTAGGTCTGATAGTTCCAATCGCCCAATGCAACCTTGATCTGTGCGCGGTCCATTGTTGATGTAGTTAATGTGATGTCGGGCGGCTGGTTCTTGATATTAGTGATGGCTCCAGTGTTGTACTTCACATACAAGCGTATCGCTGTCGGACGAGCTGCGAACGGACGACCGAAGTTTACTGATCCCGACATTGTAGAGATATCTGTACCGCCGTAAATACCGCTATAAAGGTTTCCTGCAGCAAAAGTGCCTGCCTTAACCTCTGACTTCATTCTAACCGAACGAGTGTTTACGCCAGTGGGGTATGAACCTGCGATTGATGAAGGATTCGGAATATCTGTGCTTGATGTTGTAGGCTCGACTGTCACACCGAATACCGACTGGTTACCGCAATCCCACCACTTGGTGCCTGTATAGAATACGTCGAATGAACCAGAGTCGTTGTACTCCTCGAAGCTTGCGTTAGGAATGTTAGGCGCAGCCGCAGTCTTAAAGCTCTTAATGCCGGGCATAACCTCCTCTGCCTCGCTATCCTTGTTGGTCAAGATGAGCTGGCACTCGTAAGTGGTCTCGGGCTGCAAGCCGTCGATTGTTGCATAGTAGAAATCGGTGTCGAACGCCGCGGGAACTGTAGTGCGAGTCCAATCTGTTTCTCCCTGCTTACGATACTCGAAGAAGATCTTGCCGGTATCGTATGCCGTAGCGTCGATGTTTGCACCGATGCGTACGTGTGAAGCCCAAATGTCATACTTGCCGGGTGTGATAATACCTGTTGTCAAAGGCTCGAAGATAATCTCGTCGTTGTAGATAGTTGTTGACTTGTCAACCATCAACTTGAATGAGAGTGTACCATCCTTCTCGGTGTAGATAAGGTTCATGGTGTACTTCTTTGCCTGAGCAATCTCAAACTCGCCACCCTGAGTGAAGCTCTCGCCATTCTTCTTGAGCGTACCGGCGAATGACCACTTCAACTTCGGCCCCAAAGCATCGTCAGCAACGATGAAATAACCATCGGTACCCTCGTTCTCGGCTGTGTACTCCAAGTTGTTGCCATCCAAACCGATAGTCAACTTATAGCCACTCTCGAATGCGTCGTCAACGCTCTGGCCGAACGTTACGTTAGAAATAGCGTTGCAGATGTTTGCTTTAACTGTAATAGGGGTTGTAATAATCTGACCTGCAGTGATTGCAAACTCAGCAGAGCCCTTGTAGCTCTTGCTCTCGAATGATGCAATAGCGGGATTCTCGTTTACAATCTCACCTGCCAATACATCAACACGATACTTATCGCTGCCGGTTGCGGGCAAGAATATAATCTCGGGCATTGAAGAGTAGGTATATTGACGAATCAAACCTGTATATGCCGGCTTGTAAATCTTTACCTGTGCATTGTCGCGAACTGCGTTCATATCTGTTGAGCGAGTAGCGACGTTATCCTCAACCGATGCAGAGATAACAATACCTCCCTGGGCAGTTGTATCGGCCGAGTAATCCTTCTGACAAGCTGCTAATGATAGTGCAGCAGCGATGCCTATAAAATATAGTATGTTTTTCATAATTTTCTCAGCTGCAATTATTCAACAACAAGTTCCAAGTTAATCACGTTCTTACAACCCTTACGGTCGGTAACGTGCATAGCGAATGTGTGGTTACCCTTAAACTCGCTGAGCGGAGAGAGGGCATTTGTAAGGTCGAAATATACCACATCCTTACCAATAACATCCTCGGGGAAGGGGAATGCGATACCCAAACCATTAAGGCTTGTAATCACATCGCGATGCTCTTTCTCCTCCTTTGTGAGGTAGATACGGCCCTGATTTCCTACTGTAATGGCATTTACTGCACTCTGGAAACCTGCAGTATCGGTTGATGTGATATCAACGTAGAACTCATAAACGAGGTTGGGAACTTCAGCCGTAAACTTCAACTCCTTAAGACCTGCAATATTAATCTGGGGCTTTGCACCCTGCTCTGCGTTATTCCATGAATCCTGTGCTGCAGAGTCCAGACCAGAGGTGTTTACCAGCTTGATACCTCCGTCGCCCTTCGGCTGGTTGGGATCCTCGCCGATAGACTCCTCGGCACTTGTGATATCCTCGCCAAGAGGTGTATCCTCAACATACTCGTCGATAACGATGTCGAATGTAGCGTTACCCTCGCCATTTACCTTCTTGATAAACTTGATCATACGCCACTGTGCAGCTGCGATGCCGTCGAATGCCTTTGTCATACGCTGTGTGGTGATGTCGCCAGTCTTATCGTCGCGAATCGAGCCAGAGAACTTAACCTCCATAGTGGTATTCGCACCGTTGTTAACGTCGAAATAGCCAGCCTCGCGAGTGTATGAAGGAGTGCCGTTAACGAGCTTCATATCGTAGGTAAGTGTGCTACCAACGGTAACGTCAACCTTACAGTCGCCAGCAACCATTGCCAAGAAATCGTCGTTGTAATCGACCGTAACCTTACACTGCAACAAACGGCAAGTAAGTGTACCTACCTGTGTGGTCTGGCCTGCAGTGATGGTAATGCCATTCTGACTTGCACCATAAACGGGAGCCTCCCACTCGGCAGCAGGTATTGTGCTTGCCGAACGAGCTACCAAGCTGTATGTGCCGGCGGGGAGTGAAATCTCACCATTTGAGCCACTCTTAATCTCGCCATAGGTGTAGGGTTTGTTGTTGTAGAGTTTGTTCTCTGCATCGTAGATATAGATGAGATAGTTGTCATCGGCCTCGGTGGCACGAACAACATTAACATCCTCGGTAACTGTAATGTCGAGTCCGGCAAATGAGAGTGTACCGAACTTCTGATCCTCGCTCTTGTATTCAAAATCGTCGGCACAAGATGTAAACATCGCCGCGGCGAGAAGTGCTATTGCAAAAAATCTTTTCATATTGTGTAATTTTTATCTGCTAAAGAAGATTATTCGTTAAGTTCGATATCACCCAAATCGATGGTCTCGGCAGGCTCATCACCAAACTGGATCTCGATGCCGTTTACACCACCGATGTTTGAAGCATCGAAGGTAATGGTGTAGCACTTTGCAGCCGAAGCGACATACTCCTTGCTGAAAGTCTTTGTGGGGTTACCACCGTTGGCATCCTGTGCCTGTGAGGTGAGCGTACCCTCGATCTTGAATGTTGTAGTCTCGACGAATGTACCGCGCGCTTCATCGGCTGTAAAGTCAACCGTAGTGTCGAGCGATGTGATAGTGAACTTCTCGAATGAGTAGTAGTTCTTAAACATCTCGGTGTACTTCAAGCGTACGACAGCGTTCTGAAGTGTTACGGGAACGTCAACCTCCGATGTCTCTCCACCAATAACAGCTACGGTAGCCGAGCCGCTAAATACGGGCGAGTTGAAACCTACACGACCATTGTCGTAGGTTGCCTTTACTATGTAGCTACCTGCGGTAAGAGGTGTGGTGTCGGTCCACTCTGAGAGTTTACCACTCCAAGCCTGCTCGTCGTTTTCGTCGATAATTTCGATTGTAAAATCTCCATCAGCAGGTGCGGTGTAGTCACCAGTTGCCTCGCCGAGGGTAATTTGAGCTCGAGTGACATTCTCGACAACATCAGCAGCCGATACTGCAAATGAAAGGTAACCCTTCTGGGTAGCATCACTTGCTGTGTCACTGTTGCTGCACGCTACAAGCCCTGCCAGAGCAAGTGCGCACGCAGTTAGTTTTGTTAATTTCATAATCCTATCTGTTTTAGTTTGTTAATATTTTCTTCCGTTTTGTTTATTGTACGATTGATACTTTGATGTTGTCTATAAATAAGTATTGAATACCATTAATTGTTGCCCAACCGCCACCTTTATATCCAAGGCCCATTGCCTGCCAAGAGAGTCGATATGAAGCATTGACATTAGATAATGTATATGACATACTAAGTGGTGTTGACCAAGAACCATTGGTGGGAATGTTGGCAATAGCATTAGTACTTGAAATATCTTCCCATGCTGCCTCTTTGGCAATTTCAGCTTTTGCAGATATTGCACCCTCTGTCATTGTATAACCACATACACCTACCGGATAGAAAGTGGAATTACCTTCTCGGCCACCGCCATAATCAAATGTAATTCGTATATTTACGTTTGCATTATTCTTTAGAGATGTCATAGCTGGAGCATCAAGTCTGCCGTAAGTTCGTGTAGAATTACCAACAAAAGCAATAGTTACTTCATCGACGCGTGAATAAACACACATCACACCATTATTACCTCCGGTATGCGCTCCTGTCCATCCTGCTGAAAGTCCATATTCAGACGTACTTAAATCATATCCGCTAGGACGTTCGGCTGGAGCAATTTGAGCACTTGTTCGTTTGTGAGAATAATTCTTCATTGTGCTGAAATCCTCGGCGAACAAATAAGGAACGGTAAGGTTGATGGTATAGGTATTACCTGCGCTCATCGAAGGCATTGTAATAGTGTTGCTTACGATGGCATTTGCCGATTCGTAAGTAACGGTTACCTGCTTACCCGACAGTGTTGAAATATAAGCCTCGTCGTAGGCGATATCAAATCCACTGCCGTTGGCAATAGTCTTGCTTTCAGAGCCTGTGTAATAAGTATATACGTGATTTGATGTAGATGTCCACTTCGAGAGTGTACTGCTCGATGTAAGCGTAATCTTGTAAGGCTGCTCACCCAAGTTGTTGCCAGTGATACGGAACAAAAGTCGTGGTAGTGGTGAGGGTGAAGAGCAGTCGATGCTTACGGGTGTAATATGACCTGCAAGCATTGCTCCGCGTCCCGACAAAGGAATGTCGTAGATGACCATCTGCGATTGAGAATAAGCCTTAACACGCATCTGATCTCCATCCGCGAATGCCGTAGTAGGAATGATAGCTGCGGCGGCGAAGTCAAGATCGGCTGCCGAAGATGATGCGCCGAGATTATTCTTAAGGTTTAAGTTGATGGTTTTTACGCCATTAGCAGTAGTGACGGCTGATGCGGGATCGGTGTAGTCGAGAGTTACGTCGCCAGCAATGTTTTGTGGCATTGTAACTACTATTCGCTCAACCGTTTCGCCATCGGCAAATCCCCACTTTGTGCTGGGAATGAAGAACTTAAGTGCGTGCATTGCATGATTCATCTGCAACGAAAGATGGTTGTCCTCAATCTCGTATGCGTCAGATGATTCGGGTGCGCCCGTAACTACTCCGAGCTGTGTGCCTTGCGCTGGTGTTGCTATCATAATTGCAGCTCCCGATGAAATTTCGCCATCCTGAATGGCGGGAAGGGTAAATGTAGCGTTTGTACCACTAACTGATTTAGGGGTGGGGTAGGTTGCGTAGTAATTGTAGCTGCCCTCCGCCATAGCCGAAGCTAATGTTGTGGTAAACAAAGCCTTACTTGCCGGGATGTCACGATAATAGACCTGAAATGGTTCGGCCGAAAGTGCCGATGAACCATCCTCTGCTGTGGCCCATAGTGCAATCTTGTCGCCCGTCTCCCACGAAGTACCGATACCGTTCTCGTTTATCGTGGTACGGCTCTCGACACCTCCTGCCAAGAAACCTACTCTGACACCGGCTACTGGAGCCGAATTATCGCCAACCTCTTTTGCGCACGAGAGGAGGAGTAGTGGCAGAATCAATGTTAAATATTTGTATAACTTCATATATGAGTATTATGTTATTTTTTTTACTCTAAATTGCTGTAATAGTGCAATATGCATTCGCCTAAAACTGCACGATACGACACAAAAGTATATAAAGAGAATTTTTATTGAAAATAAAATCAACGAAATCGCAGGTTTTATCAACGAAATCGTGATTTTTGTCAATGAATGGATGTTATGTTAAGCAAAAAAGAGGCGTCCCGAAAAGGAACGCCTCCATAAAAATGGTATTAGTAACCTATTTTAGATATTTGTCCAACCATCCGAAGAACTCACGATTCCATACCATAGAGTTCTGGGGCTGGAATACCTGATGTGCCTCATTCTCAAACTCTACAAGGCGTGAATCAAGGCCCTTCAAGCGAGCTGCCGTGAAGGCCTGCATCGACTGTGTGAAAGGAATACGGAAGTCGTACTCGCCGGTGATAATCAAGATAGGAGTATCCCACTTATCGACAAACTTATGAGGAGAGCCTGCATAAGAACGCTGAGCGACCTTATTTGACTTATCCCAATAGTTGCCGCCATAGTCGTGGTTGATAAAGAACAGCTCCTCGGTCTCGCCATACATCGACTCGAAGTTGAAGATACCGCAGTGTGAGATGAATGCCTTGAAACGGCCATCGTGATGACCTGCAAGGTAGTAAACCGAATAACCGCCATAAGATGCTCCAACGCAACCCATGTGGTCGCGATCGCACCATGGCTCCTTTGCAACCTCGTCGATAGCTGCCAAGTAGTCGCGGATGTTCTGACCTGCATAGTCGCCCGAAATCTGCTCGCGCCACTCCGATCCGAATGAAGGACATCCACGGCGGTTAGGTGCAACGACCACATAACCCTGAGCAGCCATCAACTGGAAGTTCCAGCGGTAGCTCCAGCCCTGTGATACAGTGCTCTGAGGACCGCCCTCGCAGTAGAGCAGTGTAGGATATTTCTTTGCGGGGTCGAAATCGGGAGGAAGAACAACCCAAGTTAGCATCTTCTTGCCGTCGGTTGTAGTAATCCAACGCTTCTGCACCTCACCCATCTTAACGTTGTCGTAAACGTGGGCATTGATATTTGAGAGCTTTGTAAGAGCACCGTCTGCAATATTTACGTCGTAAAGCTCCTTATCACTCGAGAGTGTCATAAGTGTAGCCAAACACTTATCGCCCGCAAGTGAAATTGATGCAATGTCGTGATCGCCCGCTGTGATAACGCCAACCTTGGCATCGGCAAGCGATACTTTGCAAACCTGCTGTGTACCCTCGATAGCCGATACAAAGTAGATGGTCTCGGCATCCTTCCAGATGACGTTCTGTGCGCTGTGGTCGAAATCGAGCGAAAGATCGGTATGCTCCTGACTTGCTACGTCGTAAATATAGAGGC
>JAGBIR010000125.1 GCA_017934845.1 Alistipes sp.
TAATCGCTCACTGGAGAGCCGTGTCATACGAACTCTAATCCGACTATTTGCTTGGATAGGGGTTATTATGCTCTATTACATTGGTTTTTCTTTCCTTTTCGATACACCCCACGAGTATCAGATGCGCCACACTACCGAGCAGATGCAGCAGCATTACGACCAGATGGTCGAACGATACGACTCGCTGGAGCAAGTGCTGGAGAATATTACCGCACGCGACAAGGGTGTTTTCCGTATTCTTTTTGAGTCAGACCCATACGATCTGGATACCGAGCAGAGCGAAGAGCGTTTGGCTCTGCACGAGCAGAATATTGCAAAGAGCCGTTCGGAGCTTCACGCCGATATGAATCAACGTATCAGCAAGTTGGAAAATCGCATGAAGGATATCGAACAAGCTTGGCAGCAGACTATTTCGCGTGGTCAGGAGATGGGTAAAAAGAGCCATAACATCCCATCTATTCAACCCGTTATCAACAAGCAATTAACGCTCCTTACTGCCGGTTACGGAACGATACTTAATCCATTCTATCGTACGCTAAAGTCGCATCAGGGCGTTGACTACACCGTTGCCGAGGGATCGAGCATCTTCGCAACGGCCGATGGCAAGGTAAAGGAGATTTCCGACAAGAACTCAACACTGGGTAAGACCGTAGTAATCGACCACGGAAATGGCTATCAAACCTCATACAGCCACCTCTTGAGTGTATTAGTGCGCAAGGGGCAAACTGTTCAGCGCGGCGATATTATTGCTCTGTCGGGCAATTCGGGTCTCTCGCTGGCACCCCACCTCCATTATGAAGTTCGTTATAACGGTATCCGCATCGACCCCATTCATTATTTCTTTATGGAGCTGACTCCCGATGAGTATCAGCGCATTATCCGCATTGCGCAATCGGGTATGCAATCTTTCGATTAAAAAGAGATAAGTTGAGTATCTAAAAATTTGATGGAGTAAAGAAATTTTGCTATTTTCGTGCAAAATTCAAAACCTTACACTCCGATGCGACAAACCTTCCTTTCAGAAGTTGCACAACAACTATATAGCCGCTATGGTGACGATATTTCGTCGCTCACTTTGGTGTTCCCTTCACAACGCGCAAGGCTATTTTTTTCGGACGCTCTGGCTAAATTAATCGAGCGTCCCGTATGGCAGCCGTCGTATATGTCGATGGATGATATCATGCGTGCTGCAACACCTCTTGTAACAGGTGATAAAGTACGTATTCTCACCGAGTTATACAAGATATACTCCACCCATCACAACGAGCCGTTCGACAAGTTCTATTTTTGGGGAGAGATACTTCTGTCGGACTTCGATCTGATTGATAAGTATATGATCGATGCCGATATGTTGTTCCGTAATATTTACGACCTCAAAGTTTTGGAATCCGACCTTTCGTACCTCACGCCCGAGATGCGTAGCATAATCCACGCCTTTTGGAGTCATTTTGCCGAGGAGGAGAATCTGAGCGACGAGAAGCGTAAGTTTCTCGATATCTGGCAATCATTGGCACCCATCTATCACGCTCTGCACGAACGCCTTACACAGCTTCAGTTCGCCTATTCGGGCATGGTTTATCGCGAGGCTGTTGCCAACATTGAATCGGGCGCAGGCTCTCCTGACACCAATCGCCACTATGTGTTTATTGGCTTTAATGCCCTGTCGGAGTGTGAAAAACGGATGTTAAAATACCTGGAGAATAACTCAACGTGTGACTTCTTTTGGGACTACGATAAATACTACACCGACAATACGGAGCAAGAGGCCGGAAAGTTCATTCGCGAGAATATAAAAGCTCATAAAGCTACACTTGAGATAAATAGCGATAATTTTTTAAGTATCAATAAAAAAATATCGGCTATATCAACCGTTTCAAACATAGCTCAATGCAAGTATATACCCACTCTTTTGAGCGAGATTTCACCCTCGATGACATTCGATAAGGATACCGCAATTGTCCTTACCGACGAGTCGTTGTTGATACCTCTATTGCACTCTTTGCCGGCTGATAAAATCGATAAGATTAACGTCACGATGGGTTATCCTCTGCGTCAAACTACAGCTTATTCGTTTGTCGAGCGACTATTGGAGTTGCAGAAAAATGTACGCCAAAGCCATTCGAAGAGTACATTCTATCACGTTGATACGCTCGGCATACTCTCTCACCCCTATCTGACGCACCATTTAGACGAGAAGCAGGCATCCCTCCGCAATCAGATTATTGCGGGACGAATGTTGCGCGTGAGCGAGGAGTTGTTTGCGCAGGACGATATGCTGCAAAACATTTTCCGCCCGACTGCAGGCTGGGAAGAGTTGGCCGATTATCTTATCAACGCACTCGATGGAATCATTTCCGCATCGAATGATAGCGGCGAGGATTATACTCTAAAAGCGTCATATCTTGCGATTATTTCGGAGAATATTTCACAGCTTAAGAACTCGCTGAATAAATGCGATATAGAGATTACGACTTCAATCTTTACTTCGCTACTTAAACGCCATCTTCAGACCATCCGCATACCCTTTAGCGGAGAGCCTTTGGAGGGGCTTCAGATTATGGGAATCCTCGAGACGCGAAACATCGATTTCAAGAATGTGATAATCCTATCGATGAACGACGATAACTTTCCCGGCAAGCTAACCGGCAACAATTCGTTCATCCCCTATAATCTGCGCGCAGCTTATGGCATGCCTACGCCCGAGCATCACGAAGGTGTATATGCCTACTATTTCTATCGTCTTATCCAACGTGCCGAGCGGGTTGATATGCTCTACTGCTCTCACGCCGATGATAAAACCACGGGCGAGCAGAGCCGTTACATCTACCAATTAGCCTACGAATCACCCTACCCGATTTGCCGATTGAATATCGGAGTCGATGTAGCTGCTACCGACCACAAGGCAATTGTAGTTGAGAAAGACGATAGTATTATGCAACGATTGAGCCGTTATCTCGACCAGCAAAATGGCCACTACATTTCGCCGAGTGCATTGGCACCATATATATCCTGCCCATTGAAGTTTTACTTTATGTCAATCGCAAAACTGCGTACAACCGAGGAACTTGACGAGGAGGTTGACGTTCCGATGTTCGGAACAATCCTGCACAACGCGATGGAGAGACTTTACCTCGGCATAAAGGGCATTGCCGATCCCAAAAACCATCTCGAGCAGTTGTTAAAGGGCGATACTATTGAGCAAGCGGTCATCTGCGCCATCAACAAAGAGTTTCTGAAGGATGAAGATTACGCCGTCGAGGATTACTCTGGTAGTCTGATTCTTATTAAAGACGTAGTAAGCAAATATATCCGTCACAACGTTATTCCCTACGATATCGCACACTGTGGCTTCGCACTTATGGGCTGCGAGGAGAAGATTGGCTGCACGTTCGCCTTATCGGATGGTCGCGAGGTGAATATTGGAGGAAAGGCCGACCGCATTGACTCGCTCGACAATGGCAATATCCGCGTTGTTGACTACAAAACAGGGCGTCATCCCAATTTGGGCTTTGATGGCATCGATGGTCTGTTCCACTCGCCGGATCGCCACCAGCTGAATAATATTATGCAGACGATGATCTATTCGATGGTTCTGAATCGCAAATACAAGCGCAACGTCGAGCCTACGCTCTACTATGTCCAGCATCTGCATAAATCTAATTTCTCGCCGCACTTGGTCGATAGCTCAAAAGATAATATCGAGGTAGATTACTTAAGCTACGCCGAGCATTTCGAGTCGGAGTTACGCTGTATGCTCGACGAGCTGTTCGACCCGTCTGTACCATTCACTCAGTGTAAGGATGAGGATGCAGGCTGCTGCGAGTATTGCGATTTTAGTTCAATTTGTAAACGATAACTCTATGAGAGCAAAGATATTAAGTGCGAGTGCAGGATCGGGCAAGACCTATCGTCTGGCCTACAAATTCGTACACGATACGATAAAGCACTACCCCGAAAAACCATATCTCTACCGAGCCATTCTCGCCGTCACTTTCACCAATAAAGCAACGGAGGAGATGAAGAGCCGTATCTTGGAGAATATCAACGAGTTGATTGAGTGCCCCGCACAGAGTGATTATATGCGCGATTTGAAACAGGATTTAGCTCTAAGTGAAGCAGAAATCATCAAGCGAGCCCGTGCCATTCAATCGCGAATTTTGCACGACTACTCGCGTTTCACGATTCTTACCATCGACAAATTTTTCCAGCGCATTATGCGTGCCTTTATCAAGGAGCTGGGAATCGACATCAACTACAACATTGAGTTGGAGACATCTAATATCCTATCGCGCAGTACCGACGCATTGATTGAGGATATTCGTTCGGATAGCGAGCTTCAGCAGTGGATTACCGACTTTACACGCGAGAGCATCGACGAGAACGACCGCTGGGATATACGCCAGAATATGCAAAGTTTGGGTAGTGAACTTTTCAAGGAGCGTAGCCGCGAGGCTTTGGCTCGGCAATTCTCGCGCGAGCAGATGCGTGAGCTTGTAAGCAAGCTGGATAGTCAACTAAAGGATATATACACCCAACTGAAAAGCGAGGGTGAGCGTGCTATGCAGATCATTACCGATGCGGGTCTTACGACAAGTGATTTTACGGGTAAATCGCGCAGTTTTGCCAACTATTTCCAACTTATAGCCGACGGGGCGTTCAAAGCTCCCACCGATGCAATACGCAATCGCGCTGAGGATGAGAGCGGATGGTCAAAAGATAGAGCGGCACAGGCTCTTGCCCCTACGCTTCGACAGATTTTAAGCAATATTTGCCAGATATACGATAAGACCGTAAACTTTGCGAATACCGTTCAGCTTATCAAGTCACGATACCGCAGTTATGCCCTGCTGCAGGATATCTACCGCAAGGTGTGCGAGCAGTGCGATGCCGAGGGTGTGATGTTACTCTCGGAGACACAATATATTCTGTCGCGTTTTATTGCCGACAACGACGCCCCATTTATCTACGAGAAGGTAGGTAATCGTTTCGAGCGATTTATGATTGACGAGTTTCAGGATACATCAGCCAAGGAGTGGAGCAACTTTGTGCCGTTGCTAAAAAATGCTATGGCTCAGGAGGAGGATACGTCGGTGCTTATTGTGGGTGACGTCAAGCAATCGATTTATCGTTGGCGAGGTGGCGATTGGAGAATCCTTGCTCACAATGTAGCAAACGACTTGGGCAAGAAGGATACCGAGTTCCAGATTATGGACGATAATTGGCGAAGTCTGCGTCAGATTGTGGAGTTTAACAACATGGCGATCAAGGCGATTGTCGAGACCGATAACACTGCGCTGAACGCCACTTTGCAACAGGCTGTCGAGACATCGAAGTTAAGCAAGGAGTGCTACTATGAACTACTAAACACCGTGCAGGATGCCTATGTTGGTTTGAAGCAGACACCTCGCAAGAAATCGGCAAGGGATGGCTATGTCCGCATAGACTATTACCAGGAAGAGCCGGCAATCATCGAGTGTATCGAGTCGGCCATTGCGCGTGGATATAAATACAGCGACATAATGATTCTGCATCGCTCGGCAACAGATGGAGCCGCAGCGGCCGAGATTCTGCTCGAATATAAGTTGCGTACGGGCAAGCAATTCAATATTATGACGCAGGATACGCTCGTCATAAAGAACTCGCCGATTTGTAAATTCATCATCTCGGTGATGCGTCTTTCGCAGGATGGTAACGACACTATAAGTCGTGCTATTGTGAATAACCACCTCGATCGTGCTATCGATACTCCACTATCGGAGCAGGAACTGACAATGATTGACAGCATAAGCCAACTTACGCCCGAGCAGGCATTCGAGCAGATTGTGGAGTTCTACGCGCTAAACCAAGATGTCAGTGAGATTGCATATTTGCAAGCCCTGCACGAGCAGGTTACAACATTCTGCGCATCGAAAGTTGCCGATATACAGCTATTCCTTACGGCGTGGGACGAGAAGTTATCACAAAAGTCACTTACCGTAGAGAAGAGTGATAACACAATAGAGCTATTGACTATTCACAAGGCAAAGGGATTGGAGAAGCCTGTAATCATCATACCATATTGCAGTTGGCTATTACGACCGGCATACGACATTGTTTGGGCCGAGCATAACAAGATCGGAAGA
>JAGBIR010000126.1 GCA_017934845.1 Alistipes sp.
ACAAGAAGCGTAACGATTCACAGTTGCCCGAATATACTACCGACCACTCATTCCGCGTATATTATCGTTATGTAGATTATGCCGATTTGAACCTTGTAAAGTTTGAGGAGGTGAGCGAAAACTACATCTCGGATAACTATAAATATGTCGTAGGAAAGGTGTCGCTTGCCGAACTGCATCGCGTGCAGGATGAGTTGCGTAAGCGCAATATCTTTATTGCCGCCTACCCCAACGACTAATTTGGTAAATATGTAAAAAATAACCCCGTAGTCTATTCTACGGGGTATTTTGTTGCCTTAAATTTTGATTAAAACTCTTTGCCCTGACGCAAATCTTCGATATATTTATCTATGCGTCGAATCTCTTTCGGAATGTCGATTCGCTGGGGACAATGAGGATTGCACTGGCCGCAACCAACGCAGCGGTCGGCTTGGCGTTCGCGCTCAACAGCACGTCCATAACCTACGAGATAAGCGCGACGAGCCTTCGCATAGTTTGCATCTTGCGACGATTTTGAGATATAACCCTCGTTGACACATTTATTATAATGCAGCAGAATTGCCGGAATATCCAAGCCATAGGGGCAAGGCATACAATATTTACAGTCGTTGCAAGGTACGGTAGGATATTGCAACATCAACTCGGCGGTCTCGAACAGGAACTGCTCCTCCACGGCCGTAAGTGGCTCGAGTGGAGAATAAGTGCGAATATTATCCTGCAAATGCTCCATATAGGTCATACCGCTGAGTACGGTCAACACATTCGAATGAGAGCCGTTAAAACGGAATGCCCATGATGCAATACTCTTCTCGGGCTCTTTCTGCTTCAAGCGCGTTGCAATATGGTCGGGGATGTTAACCAGACGACCACCCAAAAGCGGCTCCATAATCATATTGGGTATGCCGCGCTTCTCCAACTCGGTGTAGAGATATTCGGCATTTACGTTGCGACCACGCGCATTGCGCCAATCTGAGTAATTCATTTGGATAAGCACAAAATCCCATTGTACCTCGTCGTGCATAGCCAAAATCTGGTCGAATACCTCCTTTTCGCCGTGGAACGACCATCCAAGGTGGCGAATACGGCCAGCCTTGCGCTCTTCGCGCAAGAAATCAATCATACCATTATCGACATAGCGACGACGGAAATCCTCGATACTGCCACCAACCGAGTGTAGCAGGTAGTAGTCGAGATAGTCGGTCTGGAGCTTTTCGAACGAACGGCGATACATCAGGATTGAGTTCTCGCGTGTAGAGTTCGCGAAGTTCGATAGCTTTGTCGAGAGGAAATAGCTCTCGCGCGGGTATCGCTGAAGGGCAATACCGGTAGCCTCCTCTGACATACCCTGACAATATACGGGCGATGTATCGAACAGATTTACACCGTGTTTGATAGCATAATCCACCAAGTCGTTAACAGCCTCCTGGTCGATGCGGCTGCTCTTGCCATCCTCACCCTGAATAGTCGGCCAGCGCATACATCCATAGCCGAGCAACGATACTTTATCGCCCGAACGGGGATGTGTGCGGTAGATCATTTTGTCGGTCGGAACCTCGGTCGCAGAGCCTCCCAAAGCCTTATCTCCCCCACTTTTACAGCCTGCTAAAAGGGCCGATGTGGCAAGTGTACCTAATCCTAAACGCTGAAGGAATTGGCGTCGGTCGATGGTGTTGGTATTTTTCTTCTCCATATTTGTAATCGGGTTTAGATGGTTTTGTGAACAAGATGACCTTCGACGTATATCGCGCTAAATGGGCGTGACGGACATAGATTCTCGCACGCACCACAGCCAATACAACGCTCCTCGTTGATTGCGGGAATCTTCTTCGACTTGGGGTCATCGGCATTGAGCGGCACCATTGTAATTGCACTCGATGGGCAGTGGCGTGAGCAGTTGCCGCACTCAACATCGTCGGTTACGACAACGCAATTCTTCTTTACCCATACGGCGTGGCCAATCTGTGTAGAGGACTTCTCTTCCAGCGTTATGGGGCGTATTGCTCCGGTGGGACATACCGATGAACATTTGTTACACTCGGGACGGCAATAGCCATTTTCGTATGATACATAAGGCTGCATGAATGTCGCAAGGTTGGCCGACGGACGAAGAATATGCGTAGGGCAAACCGCAACACAAAGCTGGCAGCCGGTACAATGTGAAGTCATATTTCGTGCGCTGAGCGAGCCAACGGGCGTAATTGCATTCTCGCGAGGTGGAGCCTGCTTGTCGATAATAGTAGCATAGCCTCCGTCGAGTTTCATCTCCTGCGCCTTCGCAGCCGATGTGGCCAAAAGACCTGTCGCCATAATAAAATTGCGACGTGAGGCAGACTGCGCGTCGGATGCTGGTTCTGCGGCGGGTTTTGCTGCAGGCTTGCGTTTGCGAACGGCAAATTTTACGGCACCGTTGTTGCAAATATCGATGCAATCCAGACAAGCTACACAACGGCTATAGTCGATAGTGTGCTCTTTGACATTTATACACGATGACTTACAGTTGCGGGCGCAACGATTACAGCCGCTGCACTTTGTGGTATCGATTACCGGTCGGAACAAAGAGAATTGCGATATAGCACCCAAAAGAGTTCCCACGGGGCATATAGAGTTACAATATAAACGACCTTTGCGCCACGCCAAGATGGCGAGAGTGACGAGCGTGATTGCTGCTACGGCAAAAGTACCTATACCACGAATCCAAATCTCGGTTGAGTAGAAGGCGTAGCTGTCAACGCGCTCGGCAATCAGGGCCAAGAGATTGTTGCCAGCCTGCCAGATTGGAGCCAAAAGATTTTGCGCAATGCGACCGAAGGCGCTGTATGGTGCAATGAGCAGAGCCAACGAGCCGAAGCCTGCTACCATAAGAACGACGAATACAACGAACATAACCCATCGCAGTTTGGTCTTTGGCTCGGTGTACTTAAAGCGATTCTTCTTCGCGCGACCTCCCATCCACGAGAATATATCCTGCATAACGCCCAGCGGGCAAATTGTCGAGCAATAAACGCGACCAAAAAGGAGAGTCAGAAGGATAAGGGCTATTACAACGCCGACATTCAAGGCCAGGACGGCCGGCAGAAACTGCACCTTTGCCAACCAGCCAAACCAAGCGTGAATCGTGCCGGTAAAGTCTAAAAAAAGCAACGTGATGAGTGCCAAACATACCGACGCAACGATGATACGTATCTTTCGTAGCATATAAATGTTAAGTTTGTTTTGAGTGAATATTCTATTAATGGAACAAATATAGTCAAATAGTCACAAAAATGCAAGAATCTGATATTATTGGTAAATAAAACCGATAAATCATACGTTTGGGTGTGTAGATGACGTGAAAAGACAAATTTGTGATGGCTGACGTAGTTTGGCACATACATTGCAATATACCATCATAGCTGTGGCATTGGAGATGCCGCAGTGAGGTTTCTTCA
>JAGBIR010000127.1 GCA_017934845.1 Alistipes sp.
GTAACGGGTGCCTCGACCGGCATTGGTCGTCAGTATGCCGAGCAACTTGCCGCGTTGGGCTACAACCTTATCGTTGTCAGCCGCACGGAATCTTTACTCGAAGAATTGGCTGCGGAGTTGCGCGAAAAGTATGGCGTGGAGGTCGTTGTTCATGTTAAGGACTTGGCAACGATGACCGCTGCCGAGGAGTTGTTCGCATGGACGGAGCAGGAGGAAATGAAGGTCGATGTATTGATTAACAACGCGGGCATGTTCTCGTTCTGCGATATCGCCAACACCCCTGCCGAGCGAATCAAGCGAGCGATTACATTGCACGACGTAACCAATACCCTACTCTGCCAACTCTATGGAAATGATATGGCGGAGCGTGGCGGAGGTTATATTCTCAATATGTCGTCATTCTCGATTTGGATGCCCTTCCCCGGTCTGTCGCTTTACAGCGCAAGCAAGGCGTATTTGAAGAGTTTCTCGGTTGCCTATGCCAAAGAGATGCGCGACAAGAAGGTCTATGTCACGGCAGTCTGTCCGGGAGGTATTGCAACCGACCTCTATGGTCTGACAAAACATTGGCAGGGCATCGGCTTAAAGTTACATGCCCTCTCGACTCCGAAGTTCTGCGCTCGCAGAGGTCTGAACTCATTGTGGCGCAAGCGCAAGTGCATTGTTCCCGACTGGTGGATGCGGTTATTTATCCCCTTCTGCTTACTGCTACCGAGATTTGCGATGAATTGGCTGCGAGGCTTTACCGCCAAGTGGCAGAAGTAAAAGTCACGACACACTCAACCCAAAACAAGGGGCTGTCCGAGATTATCAGGACAGCCCCTTGTTACATTCCGGATGCGGTTTTCACACCTATTTCTGCTTGAAATACTTATTTATCAACGCTTTCAAATCATCGAGCAATTCATTGCTCATCGACACGGCATCACTACCCTTTTCGGCAGACATCTGCTCGGCAGCAGCCTCAATACCTGCATCACCCGGTTGCGAAGCATTCACCAGCGAAATGAGGCGGTCGTAGTAACTCTTCGATACGGGAATTGGCTTGATATCGGGGTGTTTTAGAATAACAACCGGATTGGACTTGTCGTTACGCACGATGTTAATCTTCGCTGTATTGATAATATACGAGCGATGACAACGCAACATTGTGGTATTTGCCAACGAGGTCTCGATACTCTTGGTGCGACTGCGCAACATATAACTATGAAGTGAGCCGTCGTTCTCGTAACAAATCTTCACGTAGTTATCCTGCGACTCCATATAGTATAGCGAATCGATATCGATGGTAAGTTTCACTACCCCATTCTCATCCGAGAGGTTTATTAGATTCGATGACGTTTCATTACTACCGAGCAGTCGCTCGCGGTAGCGGATAATCTCGTTCTCCTCCTTCTGTGAGCGATAGGCGGCATATAGTGACACTATTGTATAAGGTATGGCAAGAATCGCCACCACACAACAGAATACACGCAGTGTATATTCAGGAGTACATATCGTCTCCGGCATAATCACGCGCGTAAAACCGATATAGAGCCACGCAATCACAACTGCCTCGACCAGCAACCATAATAGATATATGGGTGTTGATATACATACTTTGCGCTGCATCCAACGCATAGCAATTTTACTGATTAGCATAGTCGCAACCGCAACAATATAGAAAGAAACAGTTATTACCATCGGCTGTTCTTCGTTCACATCTAACCAAGCCGCCATCGAAAAAGGGGTATAAATCACCATAAACAATATGGAGAAGACGGCAATAAACAATACCGACGAGACCATAAAGTCCAAACGAAAAAGGTATTTTGAGACTTCTTTACCCATTGTTTCGATAAATTTCAGTTTGCAAATATACATACTTTCAATGAAATTTTTTATCTTTGGGCTGTTAAATAACAACTATCAGTATGAAACTTTTGGAAAATAAGGTTGCACTCGTAACGGGTGCGGCACGAGGTATAGGCAAGGCCATTGCCCTCGA
>JAGBIR010000128.1 GCA_017934845.1 Alistipes sp.
AGGGCTTTGTGAAGTACTGACGACGACGCAACTCCTTCAAAACACCTGTACGCTCATACTTACGCTTAAACTTCTTGAGAGCTCTTTCGATATTCTCGCCCTCCTTAACTGGCATAATAATCATAATCTTATCTTTTTTTTAATGTTTATTTTCAATTTATAAAAAGGGCTTAAGGCTGCCCTGCCGATCTTTTAGGGAAGATCTCTCCACTCGCTGCGAGCTGTAGGACTACCGCCCTGACGGCTCAAAACTATAACGCACTTGACTTGGTGGCGCAAAGCCTGAATCGAAGATACAAGACCTCTAACAGATCTTCATATCAAAATATGTCCACATAAAAAATCTCTCCGATTCTACTCTTAACCTCCTTTCAATTGCAATTATTAGTCTTTCCCAAAACGTGGATTGTTGCAAAATGCGCACAATAGCTCACTTTTTGGACTCGCAAAAATAATTTATTTTTTTAATTATTGCAAAAATCGCGAAGAAAAATGCAGGAAATTAGCCCTTATCGCGCTAAAAATCACACTATTTTTAGGTTTTACTACCACTCGGCACTATTCGAGAGCCACAATTTTCGATAACGGCGCGACGGCGATTCAATAATTTCGCCCAAGCCATACTCCGCCCAACGAGAATCGACCAAACGAATTGTATCAACCGACGACATCACCACATTAGGAAAACGTTTAGGGTTATCGCCCACCCCGGGATGCTTGCTACGAGCATCGAATAACAACTCTCCGCCCGCCAATAGCTTCACATCGCGACGCGGATCGGTATTGGCTGCTGCCAGCCACAACAAATCGCTCGGGTGCATATTACCGGCTGCCGCATAGTCAAACAGTGCGACATACTTCATACCCTTTATATTATTAGTAGCAAGATACTTCTCTACATCGACCTCAACGGGACGCTCCCTATCGGCAAACAGCACCAACAGACCATACTCCTCGACAAACGATGTCATATAGAGCTGAACACCACCCGCAGGTTCGGCAATTCGGGGTTCGGCAATTGGCTCAACCTTATCATCAAGACTAACCTTCGTCAGGTCGAAGGCCATTTTACCTCCAAAGCCACACGTTGCAGTTGCGTGATCCAGCACATCTAAAATACCCTCGGCGCGGACTATATCGCGCGTTGTATCTATGCGACGTAATAGGCGGCCAAGTGTCTTATACGAACGTATATTTTCGTCAGCCGACGCCACCAACAGATATTTATTAAACATCATCTGCCCTGCACCCCACATCGACTGTGCAACCTTTTGAGCCTGACCCTCATAGCGTTGTTCGATACTTACCGCAGCAATATTATGTGACGTACCCTCGACAGGCATCCATAAATCCCTCACTTCGGGCTGAACGGCCAAGCGAATAGGAGCGAGGAAAATAGCCTCGGTAGCCTCCGAGATATAGGCATCCTCCTGTGGAGGTACACCCACAACCGTAGCTGGATAAATCGCATCACGACGATGGGTAATGCAGGTAATATGGAATTTAGGATAATAATCTTTCAACGAATAGAAACCCGTATGATCGCCAAAATCGCCCTCCAAGACCTTATCTTCAGCGGGATCGACATAACCCTCAATCACAAAGTCGCAATCCGAAGGGATACGGATATCGCACGTCAGAGCCTTTACCAACTTTACAGGCTTTCGGCGCAGGAAACCCGCCAACAGATACTCGTCCATATTATCGGGCATAGGAGCCGTAGCAGCAAAGGTATAGACGGGATCGCCACCCAGCGTAACCACCACCGGCATACGCTTACCCAGACGCTTATAGCCATCGTAATGGCGCGCGCCGGTCTTATGAATGTGCCAATGCATACCTGTAGTATGCTTATCGAAGCGTTGCATACGATACATTCCCATATTGGGAACACCCGTATCGGGATCCAGCGTATTGACCATAGGAAGTGTAACGAAAGCTCCGCCGTCCGACTCCCACGATGTAAGCAGCGGCAGACGCTCCAAATCGGCATCCTCGCCCTGCCATACCACCTGCTGGCACTCACCGCGCCCAGCAACTCGCTGCGGAAACCACTTCGCCACATCGCTTAGCAGCGGCAGCATCTTCATCTTCTCCCACAGCGTAGCCTTTGGCGAAAGAGCATCGCCCAACAGAGCCGAAATGCGCTGACCAATCTCCTCCAATCGCTCAACACCCAGAGCCATAGCCATCCTGCGCTTCGAGCCCATCATATTCGTCACGACGGGGAACTCCGTACCAGTATTCTCAAACAGCAGGGCCTTTCCACCGCCCTCGCTCTTTACCATACGGTCGGTAATCTCGGCAATCTCAAAGCGGGTAGAAACGGGTGCAGCGACCCTTATCAACTCCCCTTCGCGCTCCAAACGCTCGATATATTCACGCAGGTTTTTATACATAGCTATCTCTTCTCCGACTCTATCTTCTCTAAAATTATACCTATAACATAGTAATGCGGCACGTTCTGCAATATTTCATCAGACAAATCGGCCTTAAGTTTAGACGCACCACATTGGCGAAAAGCATCGGCCTCGTCGTCATACCACCACGACAGCAACGCCAGCAATGGGATAAACTTCCCATCATCGAAACTATCAATCAAGAATGGGTGAGTACTATATTTATACTGTTTACAAGAGCCATCATCCTTCGATATTGGGCGTAAATTCAACACTTCGCTATACGACCCTACTCCTCCAAACATCGCATTTATCTTCATTGCAGACTCTTGTTGGGTTGGCAGCATAGCGATATTTACCTTATCTATTTTATGTACAACACCACGCTTCATCCCCTTTGTTAGGCCAAGTTCTTTTGCCTGCTGTCGTTCTTCTGCCGATAACTGCGATATACGAATCTTATTAGGACCGGCTATCCATATAGTGTTACAATCTGGATCTATCTCGCCCCTCTTGTCATACTCTTTTATGCTAAACGACACCTCGTAATCATCCTTCAAAAAGTCGGTAAGGTCAAACGTATATAAGTCATAGCCCATCGTGCGCAACAGCATTAAGACGTCCTCGGCCGACGGCTCGCCATTTTTCACATTTTGAGCCGGCAACGACACATACGACATCAACGCCACAAGCAACGATAGAATCTTTTTCATAACCTATTTCTGTTTCAGGTAACCTATAATGCGCCACGCAATGCGCAGCAGCAATACAAGTCCATACATTAGCAGCGACTCGATAATAACGCTACCGAGCGACGAGAAAATCTCCTGCCACGGTGCGGCATACTTAATAATAGTAAAGATGCTGACGGCAAGCGACAGCAACAGGCAAACTGCCCATATAGACAATTCGCGACGGCACACCGCAGGTGAGAAGATTTTGCTCCACATAGGCCCTATAACTTAATATCGTAAATCTGAATCACGCCCTGCAATGCACCCTCCGAGTCGGTCACAATGAGCGTATTGACCTTATAACGGGTCATCATCTTCTCGGCCTCAATCAGCTTGGCATTCGAGTTAATGGTCTTGGGCGAACGCGTAGCGATATCCATAGCCTTAATATTGAAGAACTCGGCCTGACGGCTCTCCATAGCACGACGAATATCGCCATCGGTAACAATACCTACAATCTGATCCTCGTCAACAATAATGATAAGTCCCAGACCACCACGGCTAACCTTATGAATCATCTCGGTAGCACCACAATCGGGCGACACGACGGGCAGGTCGTGGCTACGCATAACATTGCCTACGGTCATCAACAGACGACGGCCCAAGCTGCCTCCCGGGTGCAGACGCGCAAAGTCCATCGAGGTAAACTCGCGGGCCTTCATAAGCGCAACGGCCAAAGCATCGCCCATAGCAATCTGTGCCGTAGTAGAGGTTGTAGGGGCAAGGTGCAGGATACAGGCCTCCTCCTTAACGCCAACGTCGAGGTGGATATCGGAGTTCTTTGCCAACGTTGACTCGGTATTTCCCGTCATCGAGATCAGCACATTACCATTGGTATGGATAAACGGTACAATCTTCAGCACCTCGTCGGTTTCGCCCGAATAGGACAATGCCAGCACAACATCCTCCGAAGAAATCATACCCAAATCGCCGTGGAAAGCCTCGCCCGGATGGAGGAAGAAGCTCGGCGTACCGGTACTTGCCAGCGTAGCGGCAATCTTGCGTCCCACAAGGCCCGACTTACCCATTCCCGTGACTATAAGTTTTCCTTTGCAGGCCAAGATGCGATCGACAGCAGCTACAAACTGCTCATCCATACGCTCGGCCATTTGGTTTAGGGCTTCAGCCTCAACACGCAATGTACGGCAAGCCAAATCAAGTATCTCTTGTGAAGTCAATGCACTCATTATATTTTAGGTTGTTAGTTTGCTTAAAGTTACATTTTACAGCAGGCTCTTTATCACGCCCTCCAAATCGTTAAGGTAGAGCATATTCGGGCCATCGCTCATACCCTTATCAGGGTCGGGATGCACCTCAAAGAAGAAGCCGTTTGCGCCAAAGGCCTTTGCAGCCAATGCCATTGCAGGTACAAACTCGCGGTTGCCGCTGGTCTTGCCTCCGCCACCGCCCGGGCGTTGCACGCTATGTGTACAATCCATCACAACCGTAGGGGCAATCTTAAGCATATCGGCAATATTACGGAAATCGACCACCAAGTTGTTGTAGCCATACATATTTCCGCGCTCGGTAAGCCACACCTCCTTTGCACCCGACTTCATAGCCTTCTCATAGGGGTAAAGCATATCTTCGCCCGAGAGGAACTGCGCCTTCTTGATGTTGACAATCTTGCCTGTCTTGGCTGCTGCCACCAGCAAGTCGGTCTGACGGCACAAAAAGGCGGGAATCTGCACTACATCGACAACCTCGCCTACGGGAGCTGCCTGATGCGACTCGTGGATGTCGGTACAGAGTTTCAAGCCCCACTTTGACTTAACGTCCGAAAGCATCTGCAAGCCCTTCTCCATACCTACGCCACGGTAAGACGAGAGTGAAGTACGATTTGCCTTATCGAACGAGGCTTTGAATATGATATCCACGCCTAAACGCTCGTTTATCTCAACCAATCGTGCTGCTACCGTATCGAGCAACTCTGCCGACTCTATAACGCACGGTCCTGCAACAAATCTTTTCATATATTTGGGTTTTATAATTATCAATTACTTGCTTTGGCGCAAAAACTCCTCGGCACGCTCCAGATCCTCGGGAGTATCAATACCCACGGTCTCGACATTGGAGATGCCTACGCCAATCTTATAGCCATTCTCCAGCCAGCGCAACTGCTCCAGCGACTCGGCCTTCTCGAGTGTTGACTGCGGCAGAGAGGTAACCTCGCGCAGCACCTCGCGGCGGAAGGCATACATTCCAATATGTTTGTAGAACGTATGCTTCGAGAGCCACTCCTCACGCTCGACACCTCGCAAATAGGGAATCACCGAACGTGAAAAATAGATGGCGCACGACTCGGCATCGACAACGACTTTAGGCGAGTTGGGATTCTCCAACGCTGCCAAGCCATCGGCCTCGGTAAAGGCTTTTACAAGTGTTGCTATATCGGTTGACTCGTTATCGAAACAAGCCATTATGGCGCGCAACTGCGAGTGGGAAATGAAAGGCTCGTCGCCCTGCACATTTATCACAACATCATACTCGCCGCCCACCTTGCAGCACGCCTCCCAGCAACGGTCGGTACCGCTCTTATGCTCCGTAGAGGTCATAACCACACATCCACCAAAAGCCTCAACGGCTGCGTAGATGCGCTCATCGTCGGTTGCAACAACCACATCCTCAACAACGCCTTTCACC
>JAGBIR010000129.1 GCA_017934845.1 Alistipes sp.
ATGTATGGTATGTCACCCGGAATGACGTGTCAAATCACTATGCAAAGCGACAAAAATCGATCGCAGAGCGTTGCAATTCCTCTATCTGCCGTCTATGCTCCCGCATCGGGTGGCACCTATGTTTGGGTGGTTGACTCTGCGGGCAGGGTCGAGCGTCGCTCGGTAACGCTTGGAAAGATTTTCGGACGCGATATGGTGAGTGTTACTTCGGGCCTTAAGGCTGGCGAGAAGGTGGTTATTGCCGGTGTATATAAGTTGCGCGAGCACGTTGAGGTAAAAGCTATAAATTAACCGACTATGACTCTCACCCAGCTATCGCTGCGCAATCGCAGCATTATATGGTTTATCCTCTTCCTGTCGCTTGTTGGAGGCATCTGGGCCTTTGTCAAAATGGGCAAAAAAGAGGATTCGACGTTTGTACTTAAGAGTGCAGTCGTAACGTGCGAGTACGCAGGAGCTTCACCCATCGAGGTCGAGCAACTCATCTCCGAACCCATTGCTCGCGAGCTGCAAACGATGCGCAAAATAAAGAAAATCTCCTCGACATCATATTATGGATTGTCGAAGATTATCGTTGAGCTGGAATCGGGAACACGCGCCAACGAGATACCTCAACTATGGGATGAACTACGACGCAAGGTAATGAATCTCACACCATTACTTCCCGACAAAGCAGGGCCTATTATCGTTAACGACGACTTTAGTGACGTCTATGGATTATACTACGGTCTGACCGCCGACGAAGGTTTTTCGTGGAGCGAAATTCGCGAATGGGCGCAGCGCATAAAGACCGAAATCGTAACAGTCGATGGGGTCGAAAAGGTGGCACTTATGGGCGAGCAGCAACCCGTAGTAAACCTATACATCACGCGTGCAAAACTGACCACATTTGCCATCACACCCGAGATGATCGTGGCAATGATGAATCAGCAAAATGCTGTTGTAAATAGTGGTGAAGTGGTAGCCGGCGAGATGGTTGTCCGCATACTCGAAACGGGTACTTACTCTACAATAGATGATATTGCAAATCAACTTATTATAGCCTCCGATGGCAAGCAGTTCCGACTTGGTGACATAGCTCGCATCGAGATGGATTACCTCTCGCCGCCCTCGGTTGTGATGCACGTTAATGGTCAGCGCGCAATAGGCATTGGAATCTCATCGGACGCAAAGGCCGATGTAGTTGCAACGGGAGAGCGCGTAAGAGATATTCTCAATCAATTCAGCGACAAGATGCCGCTCGGAATGGAGATTATCGAGCTATATCCCGAGGATAAGATTGCCCGCCAAGCAAACCTGTCGTTTATGCTGAATCTGCTGGAGTCGGTAGCGATAGTTATTGCCGTAATTATGCTCGCAATGGGACTCCGCAGCGGCTCATTGATTGGTATGTCGCTCCTCTTTACCATTGGACTAACGATGCTATGTATGTATATGATGGGGCAGGGAATAAACCGCACATCATTAGCGGGATTTATAATCGCTATGGGAATGTTGGTCGATAATGCCATAGTTGTAGCCGACAATGCAATGAAATCTATCGCACGCGGTCAAGCACCCGACAAAGCACTTCAAACGGCAGCCGACACTCCGAAATGGGGTCTATTGGGAGCTACGCTGATAGCGATATTCTCATTTTTGCCGCTATATCTGGCTCCTTCGTCGGTTGCCGAGATAGTAAAACCTCTATTCATCGTCATTGCCTTATCACTTATGATTAGCTGGTTTATGGCAATGACACAAGTCCCGTTGTTTGGTATTTGGATGTTACGCGGGACAACAGACAAAAATATCATCAAAAAAATAGGGTGGTACGACCGTACACTCCGCGCAGCTCTTCAGCACCGATGGATTGTAGCCATTGGAGCGTTGTGTCTGTTTTTGGCATCGATGTGCATAATGAGTCTTATGCCGCAGAACTTCTTCCCTCAACTCGATAAACCATATTTTCGCGCCGAGGTGATTCTGCCAGAGGGATATGATATCTCCACGACACAACAAAATATGGACATTATGGTCGATTGGCTATTACGTCAAGAGCAGGTAAAGCAGGTCTCGACAACCGCAGGTTCCACTCCGCTACGTTACTATTTGGCAAGCAGTAGCGTGTCACATAGGCCAAATTATGGAAATATACTCGTCGAACTTACCGACAAACGATACTCTCGCACCATTAAAGAGTCGTTCGACAGATTTGTTGCCGACTCTTGTCCCGATGTTTGGTTGCGCTCGTCACTATTTAAGTTATCACCCGTACCCGATGCAACAATCGAAATAGGATTTGTAGGTAACAATATCGACACTCTGCTTAATCTCACTTCGCAGGTCGAGCAGATAATGTGGAACGATGGCCAGGCCGTAAACATTCGCAACAGCTGGGGCAATCGTATTCCCACTTGGCTGCCCGTCTATTCCCAGACAAAGGGCCAGCGCATAGGCGTAAGTCGCAGCCGCATGGCTGAATGGATAAAGCTGGCTACGCAAGGTTATCCTATGGCTGAATTTCGACGCGGCGATGAGTTTATTCCCATAGTATTGAAGGATGACGGCATAAACGATTTCGATCTGTCGAATCTGCAATCAATGCCCGTATTCTCGCAGGGAGGTCGCGTTTTCTCAATCGAGCAGGCGAGCAGTCGCTTCGATTTCGACTTCCGCACCGGTATCGTCGAGCAATATAATCGTCGGCGCGTAATGAAGGCGCAGTGCGACCCGGCAGCGGGTGTTAATACTCAAAAATTATTCGACAGAGTATTGTCCGAAGTTAAAGCAAAGGTTCACATTCCCGATGGTTACTCATTGAAAATCTTCGGAGAACAAGAGTCACAGCGGGAGTCAAACGATGCTCTTGCCGAAAATATGCCACTTGCTATGGTGTTGATTTTCGTGGTGCTACTTTTGCTCTTTGGCAACTTCCGCGATCCGATAGCCATACTGCTCATGACTCCTCTTATTTTCATCGGAGTGGTTGGAGGATTACTCATAACGGGTAACAACTTCGATTTTTTCTCGCTCCTCGGCCTGCTCGGATTGGTTGGTATGAATGTGAAAAATGCTGTTATCCTGCTATCGTCAATCGACGAAAAGCGGCTTGCTGGGTACACGCCATATTCAGCCATTATCTCGGCAGCGCATGAGCGACTCATACCCGTATGTGTTGCATCAATCACCACCATACTCGCTCTTATTCCACTGCTTTTCGACTCGCTGTTTGCGGGTATGGCCGCTACGATTATGGGTGGATTACTTGTTGCAACCATTCTTACAATGATTATTCTGCCAGCGGTTTACGCCATATTCCACAACATAACCAACAAACATAATCAATAACTTTATGAGAAAAATAATTCTATTATTCGCCCTCGCCGGCACAACCTCCGTTTCGGCACAAATCTCCCTTCAAGACTACCGCAAGAGCGTCTATGATGCCAGCACCGAGATTGCCAATGCAATGGTAGAAATCGACAAAGCCGCCGCAACAGCCAAGCGTGAACATACGGGATTCTTACCATCGGTTGCGGCTAATGGTCAATTCTCGAAGAGTTTCCGACGCGATGACGACAACAAACTTTGGAACTTCACACTCGCACCTCAACTATCGCAGACGATTTATGCCGGTGGTGCCGTTCGTGCAACGTGGAATCAAGCACAAAGTCAACTTCATAAGTCGCAATACTCAGCCGATGATATAAAACTTACGATGCGCTATCAGGCCGATTATGCCTATTGGCATGTGTCGGCATCGCAGCTATATTTAGAGGCGACAAAACGATACGTCGAAATAATCAAATCGCTATACAATGTTGTGCAACAGCGTTATAGCGAAGGATATGTAGCAAAAAGCGACCTTTTGCAGGTTGAGGCACGTTTGAGCGATGCTGAATATTCACTTATCACGACACAGCACATCTATGAACAATCGCTACACCAGTTTAACAATCTACGCGGTGAACACGAGCCAACCGAAGTTACTCTGTCACAATCCATTATCGACTCCATAGCTATGCCACGACGCATAAGCTTTGCCGACATCGTAATGCGCCGTCCCGATGTTCAAGCAGCCGAGTGGGAGGTAAAATCGGCAGAATATGCTACCAGAATCACGCGCGCGACATTTAATCCCGCAATAAGTGCTGGTGTCGGTGGTTCGTGGCAGACTTTCTCGCCTAATGTATCGGGGAAAACTTATTGCGATGCGGCAATAAGCCTAAGTGTCAACATTCCTATCTTCCATTGGGGAGAGCGTCGTCACGCCGTTGCCGCAGCAAAAGCAGACCAGCGCATAGCTTACAACACTTGGGAGCAGATTCGCGACGACATCGAGCAGGAAGAGGCCGACGGGTGGAGCGCACTTCAGAGCAGCTATTCGCAGATGCAATCTTCGCTGCGAAACCTTGAAATTGCGGGCGAGAACCTCGATATTTCAACCTATTCCTACAACGAGGGGCAAGCAACCGTATTAGATGTTTTGCAGGCGCAAATAAGCTGGATACAGATATACACCAACGCCATCACCGCACGTTTTAATTATGCGGTGGCAGTGTCGGCGTATATGAAGATTACGGCTACCGATTAACCATTCGTGCTATCGGTACTAACGACAGAAATATCGTGTTCAACGGGGGCTATCTCGCGCAACATTGCAATAACACCACACTTATGTTGCTGTGCCTCTAGAACCGCCTCGCTCACAGCATTTTGGTCGGCAATCTTACGACATTCCACTTTGTACGAAACGCGAAACTTATCGTATCGGCTCATCGGTTGCAGGGTAGGAGTATTGAGCCAACCCTCAACCGTAATCTCGAAGTGTTTTGGAACGATATTTTCTTTATCCAACAGACTCATCACCGTATATCCCGTACATTGCGCTGCAGCACAAAGCATTAACGCCTTTGGATTAAGATACTCTATTTTTGCCGAATCAACCAGACGGAAACGCCCATTACGCAGTTCGACACTCACTTTTTGTAAATTTTCCATAGTGTAAATTTTAGAAACATTAAATTAGTTGATCTTGCTCGCGCACTCATCGTGTGCCGATGCAATAAATACCCGACAATAATCGTTCCTTTGTTGTGTAAATTACAGCAAAATAGTTACCTTTGTAACACTTTAAGTCAGACAATAAAGGATTACGATATGATTAAGAAATCAACCCTTTTGACCTTATGCCTACTCCTGTTAGGAGTAGCGTCGGTGTCGGCGCAAACTTCATCGCAGGAACGCAGCGTCGAGCGAGGTCTTGCTTTATATGACTTCGGCCATTGGTCGGAGGCTCGTGCCGAACTGCTTTCGGCGCGTAAAAAGCTATCAGCCGTAAAGGATCGTTTTACCATCGAACGTATCGACTATTATGTTGCTTTGTGCGATGTAGAGCTTAAGCGTCGCGAGGTAGAGAGCCGCCTTAAGAAGTTTATTGCCGACTACCCGGGTTCGGGCTACTCCAACGACTTGCAGTTTGCTCTGGGTATTCACTACTGCATAGAGGGCGATATGATAAAGGCCGAGAAGGAACTTTCGAAGGTAAATTACCGCCAACTCGACCCCGAGAGTCGCAATCGCTACGACCTGCGTATGGGATATATGGCATTTTTGCGAGGTGATTATCGTGAGGCAAAACGCTATTTCGGCCGCATTACGGGCAAAGGTGATTATGCCGACCACGCGCTATACTACACCTCGTATATGGCCTATACCGAAGGTGATATTGCCAAGGCGCGCCAAGGATTCACGCAACTAAACGAGCGTGGACAATATAAAGAGTTGATGCCTCACTACCTTATGCAGCTCGATTTCAAGGAGGGTAATTACCGCGCCGTAGTCGAGGGTGGCGATGCTCTCATAGCGCAATCGGCCGAGGAGGCTGCTCAACAGATTCGTCGTATGATGGCAGAGTCGTGGTTCCAGCTCTCGAATTACGAGAATGCGGTAAAATATATGTCCGAATATAAGTCGCGAGGAGGCGAGATGGGCCGAGTGGAGAACTATATAATGGGTTACTCGCTCTATCGTCGTACGCTCTATAACGAGGCACTCAACTATCTGAAGGGTGCTTGCGGAGCCGATGATATGCTTACGCAAAATGCTTCCTACCATTTGGCTGACTGCTTCCTGCGTGCCGGAGACAAACAAAATGCTATGTACTCGTTCGCTATGGCGTCGAGCGCAGCATTCGATGCTTCGATTGCCGAGGATGCACTCTTCAATTATGGTAAATTGCAATACGAACTTGGTGGTGGCCGTTTCAACGAAGCTATAAATGCATTGACCCGCTACATTGAGCGTTATCCCCGCTCGGAGCGCATCGACGAGGTGCAGACTCTGCTGGTTGCTGCATATTATAATTCTCACAACTATTCAGCGGCTTACCAAGCTATAAAATCTATCCCTTCACCCAACAACGATGTTCTGCTGGCTCTTCAAAAGATTGCTTACTTCAATGGCTTGGAGGCTTATAACGAGGGTGAGTTAGCCGAAGCATACGCCTCGCTTACAGAGTCTTTAGGGGTAGGTTTGAATGCAAAATACAACGCACTCGCTACGTTCTGGCTCGGCGAGATTGCCTATGCCAATGGCGATAGCGACACCGCGCTGCGACACTATCGAAACTTTATGGCTCGCGCTCCACGCACGGGCGAGGAGTATGCTATGGCACAATATAATATTGGCTATTGTTTGTTCAACGACAACAACCTCTCGGCTGCTGGTGAGGCATTCGATCAGTTCCTCGATACAAGAGCTACTCGTGACGCATATCGTGCCGATGCACTGAATCGTCGCGGAGATGTATATTTCTCGTCGCGCAATTATGGCGATGCCAACCGTTGCTACGAATCGGCCATGGCGATTGGTACGAATGGAAAATATTATGCCGAATATCAGCGCGCTGTAACTTTAGGTTTGCAGGGAAACACAAGTAATAAAATTAATGCTCTTACGGCCATTATTCGCAATGACAGAGGCGATTACCTCGATGCAGCGACTTACGAGTTGGGCCGTACATATATTGCCGACGAGCAGTACGACAAGGGCGTAAGTACTTTGGCGCGTTTCGTTGACGAATATCCATCTTCGCCATACAATCTTCAGGCGTTGTCGGACTTGGCTTTGGCATATATGAATTTGGGCAATAAGGATCAAGCCCTGAAGTATTACGACCGCGTAGTAAAGGCAGCGCCACAATCCTCACAATCGAAGAGTGCCTTGCAGGGTATTCGAGAGATTTATATCGAGCGAGGCAATGCCGATGCCTATTTCGACTATGCCGAGAAGCATGGTTTAGAGGGTAACGTAAGCACGATGACGCGCGATTCGTTATCCTATGCCGCAGCCCAAAAACTCTATCTCGACAACAAGACTTCGGAGGCGACAGCAAGCCTTAAGGGTTACCTTACGAACTATCCCAATGGCTATTACCGCAGCGACGCCCTCTTCTACCTGAGCGATTGCTACATCCGCACAAATAAGGAGGGAGAGGCCAATGAACGCCTTTCGGAGTTGGCTGCAATGGGCCATACACAATACTCGGAGCGAGTTTTGGATAAGTTATCATCAATGTGCTACAAGAGTGAGCGATATGAGCAAGCCGCATCGGCCTACCGAGCATTGTATGATGAAACATCCACTTCGGCCACAAAGCAGAATGCCGCTACGGGATATGTATCCTCTACGCTAAAATATGGCAAAGATGCCGACATAGTAGCAATGGCCGACGACTTGGAGACAATGACCGAAGTGAGCGATATTGCTCGCCGCAAGGCACGTTATGCAAAAGCCGGCGTGCTGGTGCGTGAAGGTAAAAATACGGAGGCATTGGAGATTTATAAGATATTGAGTAAGGAGGTAAAGAGTGCCGAAGGTGCCGAAGCGCGCTTCCGCCTTATCGAAGCGGAGTATGCGGCAGGCAATCTGCAAAAGGCCGAAAATATGGTTTACGAGTTCTCCGACAGCAAAACACCTCAAAATTATTGGTTGGCAAAAGCATTCATCCTGCTGGGTGATATTTATATGAGTCGCGACGATGCTTTCCAGGCTCGCGCAACTTACCAGAGTGTCGTTGATGGATACTCTCCTGCCGACGATGGCATTGTAGAGGAAGCCAAGCAGAGAATTGCTAAAATGAATTAGCCCTATGAAGAGATTACTATCAGTTATTGTGATATTGTGCTGTGCCTCAAACCTTATGGCACAGGTTGCAAAGCAGGTGGAGGTATCGAAAGATTACACACCCACGGTGAGTAGCGCGCAGAAACTCGCCTTGATACCCGATATGACCGATACGGTGAAGATGCAGCCCGAGATAGACTATACCATCACACCGCGCACCTATGCGACATCGCTGATGACGCCCAACTTCCGACCGGCAACAATCGCCTATTGGGATTATAAGCGTATGCGCCCGCTCTATGTCAAAGCCGCCTTCGGAGTGCCTCTATCAAGCGAAGCTGATGCCTACCTATCGACCTACAACAAGGATCGCGGCTACGCCATGGTCTATGCCAACCATTGGGGCGATTACCGCAATCGCAAAAACCTTAACGATGATAAGGTTACAGAAAATACCTCGCAGATGTCAAATAGGGTAGGTGGCCGCGCAGGATTGTTCGTCGGTCGTCACGTTGCCGAAATCGACCTCTATGGCGACCATCAGATGCGCCATCGCTATCCCACAACGGGTGCCATGATCGGCTTTGGAGAGATGCAGGGTAAGATTCGTTTTGGCGATGATTTTACTGACCTTAAGCGTTGGAATTTCAATATTGAGGCGGGCGGAGGTTTCTTCTCGCACCAAAGCCGCGACTTCGAGCCACAAGAGAAATTTGCTCAATCTAACTTCGACATTAATGCTACGGTCGGTAAGATGATGGGGCGTGGCCATGTACTTAAAATAAACGCCGGATATTCAGGATATTATGGTGGAAAAATGCTCGATGGATACAAGAATAATTCGCTTACCGTAGGTATGCGCTACGGCTTTAGCGGCCGACGCACAAACTTCATTATTGGTGCCGATTACTACCACGACAAGGTTGAACTTTCTACCGAATCGCCTCATTATGTGCTGCCATATATGCGCCTTACGTGGAAACGCCACACCGAACGATTTGTGCCATATATCGAGATCGACAGCGATTTGCGCCGACATAATTTCGCAGCACTCATTTACGAAAATCCATATTTGATTACCTCGCCCAAACTCTTGGAAACCATTAAATCACTCCCCAACGAGGTGCAATACAATGGTCGCGTCGGTATAGGTGGCAACCTCGGCAAAGGTGTATTTTCTTATAACCTCTCAGCCGCACTATCATTTGCTAACGACCACGCATATTGGTATGCCAATGGAGCAAACTATCTGCTCACAACAGCCTATCAGCACTCGCTTCGCATCGATGGAGGGATGAAGATTCGTCCCGCAGGATGGTTTGAAGCAGAACTTACAGCCGGAGTATATGCTTGGGAGAATTATGGAGATTATTATGCCAATCGTCCAAATTTCGACGCCGCACTGGATTTGCGCGTAATCACTCACGAATTGAAGATTGATATCAACTTCGGTTATGCCGGCGGTATTAAGTGGATGACTGGCATAGAGAGTACCAACGAAAACGGCGAGATAACCACAAGCTATGGCTACGTCAAGACCAACAACACTTTCAGTCTCGGATTGAGTGCCGAGTGGAGAGTCTGCGAACGTATCGCGGTATTTGCCGAAGGCCGCAACCTTACAGGCAGCCGAATTTACGAATGGCTGAATTACTACCAAAACACCCCTCAAGGCCTCCTCGGCGTAAAAATGACATTCTAAACTAAAAGCTGTTAGCCACCTCAACGACTAACAGCTTTTTCTTTTGCTATTTAGCCATTTTTTCGTAGATTTGTCGTATAAAAGTCTATTTCTAACCCTAATATGAACAAAATCGGCATGCGTTACCTTGCGTTGGGTAATATATTTAGTCACTTTGCCAAGTCATTGGCAATTCTGTTTATGGTCGCATTTATTGGCTGTACAAGCAGCTCAACCGACGACTCAGACGATAACACTCCGCCACAGGAGCAACCATCCAACCCCGACGATGGGGACGACAATAGTGGCGGTGGTAGCGGCTCTTCGGACAACAACGAGCAAATCTCAATGGAAGAATTGGTCGCCAATGTCGAGAGTGCGCAGGAGGTTATTGACCCGCTGTTTGAGCAGTGCGAAACTATCGACGACCTCGCCAAGCACCTTGACGAAATCAAGGCAATGGAGTGCGTATCAAACGCATGGATTTATGAAGATGCTTTATATACTATTGTAGAAGGTGGTTTCCAAATGGGCTGGTCTTACCATACAATCCCAACACCACAAGATAATACTACCTCTGCTAACAATAACTTATATTCGCCATCCGATTATATTACACGTGCATCGAATACTGAACAAAGAGACGAACATACTTTCTTAAAAGGCAATAATGTCTGTATAATAAATCAAATATTTAATGACTCAGATTGGGCATATATTAGAACTTCATTTTCTAATCTTGAGCAAAATTTCACTGATGCAGAATTTGCCGTAAGACACTTAAGAGGAACAGGCACCACCAGCTTTATACTCAATCAATTATCCAATTATAATATTATATTTTGGGCTACTCATGGTTGCTACGATGGAGATAATCATTGGTTTACAACTGAATCTATATCAACATCAAAGGATACTGTGTTTGATTATTTAGAAAGTTGGATTAAATATGGTTTTTTAGATGCTGCTATGTATTTAAGTACAACCTATGACGGAAAACACATTATGATTGCAGATGAGCTAATCGACAATCAAATGGGGA
>JAGBIR010000130.1 GCA_017934845.1 Alistipes sp.
CTTCGAGCGACAGTGGCGGCATTATGATAGGTGTTGTGTGCCACGGTACGGTCAAGACAACTATTAACAATCAGCGTCTTGAGTTGCGTCGTAACAATCTTATCCTCGTGAGTGAGGATTCCGTTGTCGAGGCTTTTAAGTGCAGTAAAGCCTGCTTGGGGTATGTGCTGACCTTCTCGCGTCGCTTTTTGGAGAGTATCGATGTGTCGGTTAGGGATTTTATCTCGGCAAGTGTTATGTTCCGCATCTCGCCTTGTATGGCAATGTCGGCTTATGATGCGCAGCGATTGCATAATATTGCTGTTGCGCTTTTAGATGCCGTTGATGGGAGTGGTTATATATATGATGAGAAGATTCTGTCGTCGCTCTTCTCGGCATATTTCTATACGTTGGCATCTATCTTAAGCCTCTCGCAGCGTGAGGAGGGCGATAGTCAGATAAAATCGCGTGGCGATGAGTTAATTAGGCAGTTTATGTTGTTGCTTGATAGGCATTGTCACGAGCAGCGCAGTGTTGAGTATTACGCTGCTGAGATGGGTATCACGCCAAAGTATTTGTCGCTTATATGTAAGGCGCAAACGGGCCAGAGTGCATCGAAGGTTATCGAGCAGGCTGTAATTCTTAAGGCGAAGGAGTTGTTGGCGCAGTCGGGTGTGAGTGTTCAGCAGGTTGCCGAGCGGTTGAATTTTGTGTCGCAGTCGTTTTTCGGAAAGTATTTCAAGCAGCGGGTGGGTATGTCGCCATCACGTTATAAGTCGCAACTGTTTTAATATAAATTAAAATTAGCATTTGCTATACCGCTTCAATGAAAAGAGGCTGTCGCAACTCACTTGTTGGACAGCCTCTTTCTCTATTTATCGTGGCTCGGGATTACTCCAAAACCTTAACCTTAATGTTGCGATACCATACATCGTCACCATGATCCTGGAAGCCGATGTAACCCTCGTGGTTCTCGCCACCGCAGTTGTTCAAAAGCTCAAATGCAACGGGCCACTTCTCCTGTGAGAACTTTGACTTCTGAAGCATCTCAGTCCACTGGGGAGTCCACAAGTGATACTCTACAACAGGCTGATCGTTCTGATAGTGAACAACAGTACCCTTGTAGCAAACGATCTTTGAAGTGTTCCACTCACCCCAACCCTTTGAGTTCTGGGGCTTTGCAGGAATCATGTCGTAGAGTGAAGCCGACTTACGGTTACCATCTACGCCCAAACCAGCGTCGATGTGGTTAACGTTGTCGAGAATCTGGTACTCGGGAGCAGAGATGTAGATAGGCTCGTAGCTACCATCCTCCTTCTTGATCTCCTGTGCCAAGTAGAATACACCAGAGTTACCACCCTCCGAGATCTTCCACTCGAATGAAAGCTCGAAGTTCTTGAACTTCTGATCAAAGATGATGTCGCCACCCTCGCCGGTCTGTGCCTCACCGCCTCCAGAGCCGTTGAACTTCAAACAACCATCCTCGATAACCCAACGTGCGGGAACGTGATCCTTACCATATCCTCTCCAACCCTCGAGGCTTGTTCCGTCGAACAATACGATGGTGTTGGGATCCTCAGCCTGACCACCACAGCTTGCCAAAAGTGCTGATGAAATCATCGCTGCCATAAACAAAATCTTCTTCATTTTCTTCTATTTTTATTGGTTAAAAATTACAATTTGGGCATCTCGGGCAATAAAGTATCCCAACCCTTACGATAGTTGTGCTTGATCATCTCGGCAGCAAACTGCTGTGCGTTCATAGGATCGGTATATGTCTTGTTGAATGTCGGGTGACCATCCTTAATTGAGAAGCCATCCTCGATCATGATGCGCATAGTCTCGTCGGGACCAATGTTGGTGAACTTCATGTTAGCACCATCCCACTCCAATACGCGGTTCAATGACTGCAGGCGAACTGCCAATACACCCATTACTACCATCTCGTTGAATGGACCTGCCTCCGAGAAGTC
>JAGBIR010000131.1 GCA_017934845.1 Alistipes sp.
GTCGGTGGTGATAGCGCAGTCGGGCATATAGCGGCGGATGGCAGCTACGCGGTCGAGATACCACTCGCGGGTATATTTTCTATTCATACGCTCCAGCATAACGCTCGAGCCAGACTGTGCAGGCAGATGAATTGCACGACAGATATTGGGCATCGAAGCCATAACCTCCAGCAACTTATCGCTCATATCCTTCGGGTGCGACGTAGCAAATCTCACGCGCAACATAGGCGAAATCTCGGCAACCATCTTCAGCAGCGTCGGGAAATCGACCTCACCCGTACGATACGAGTTTACATTCTGACCCAACAGCGTCACCTCGCGATAGCCATTCTCGAACAGGGTGCGAGCCTCGGCAACAATCGTCTCGGCATCGCGGCTACGCTCACGGCCACGCGTATAAGGTACTACGCAATAAGAACAGAAGTTATTACAGCCACGCATAATTGCCACATAGGCACTCACGCCATTCTTATCCAGACGCACGGGAGCAATCTCGGCATAGGTCTCCTCCTGCGACAGCAGCACATTCACACCCTTACCGCCACTCTCGGCATCGCGCACCAAGCGAGGCAAGTCACGATAGGCATCGGGGCCTGCAACGATATCTACGGCCAAATCGCCCTCCAGCAACTGCTCCTTCAATCGCTCGGCCATACATCCTATAATACCGATTTTCAACGAAGGTTTCTGCTTACGCAGGCGTCGCATCTCGGTCAAACGCCCCCAAATACGCTGCTCGGCATTATCTCGAATCGAGCAGGTATTTATAAGGATTATATCGGCCTCCGTAATCTCCTCTGTATAGAAATAGCCCTCTTGCTGCATTATCGACACAACGATCTCCGAATCGCCGACATTCATCTGGCAGCCATAGGTTTCAATAAATATTTTCTTACCTTCGCCTACAATAGGACGCAAAGAATTTATATTAATCATAGTCCAATATTAAAATTAATCAGAGAGCATTGACTCCTTCTCGGGGAATGGTTTGAAGCCCTCACCATAAGTATCATAAGCATCCGTCACGACAAGGAATGCCGTAGGATCGATCTCCTTAATCTTACGCTGCATCTGCGCCACCTCGCGACGGCTTACAACCAAGAATATCATCTCCTTATCATCGCGGCTATACATACCCGACGCCTTGATATAGGTTGCACTGCGATCCATATCCTTGATGATATACTCGCGCAACTCCTCCGAGTGCTGATTACTAATGATAAACAACAATTTATCGTACGACGCACCATCGATTGCATAGTCGATAACGCGCGAAGCAACAAAGATACAAATCAACGAATAGAGCGACAAGAGCCAGCCTCCCGACTCGCCACCGCCCTCTACGCCGACGCCAAATCCAATGACTATCAAACCGGCCAGCACTACAATCGAATCGACCAACAACACGCCACGCGAGAATTTAATCTTAAGGAAGCGGTTGAGGATCATAGCTACGATGTCGGTTCCGCCCGTTGTAGCATCACCGCGCACCACGATGCCCAATCCCAAACCAAGCACCGAGCCGCCCAAAATACAAGCCAGCATCAAGTGATCCGACAAATCTACCGCACCACCCAACAGCTGCGAGGGGTCCAGCGCTTGCAAAGCCTCCTTTGTAGGATAAACCAATGCCGAGAGGATATTCATTATACCCGGAATAAGGCATGAAGCCAAAAATGTACGACCACCAAACTGACGACCAAATATCAGCAGGCCTGTAATCAGTAGCGGAACATCAAACATAGATCCGAAAGTACCCACCTGCACCGAGGGGAAGATATTGTGCAAAACGATACCCATACCATACACGCCTCCGGGCACAAAGTTATAAGGGTTGATAAAGAACACAAAGCTGGCCGACACCATAAAGCATCCGATGAAAATCAACGCCATATCACGCCACCACGCCAAGCTTGTAACAGACTCGATTACCGACTTTTTGAACGACATAGTTTGAATTATATTAGGTTTATATTCGTAAATTTCTGCTCTACATTCACTTTTTCATTGTGTTTCAAACCGCTCCAATTACATATTGCGACTTTTTGGCGGTGTAAAGATAATATTTTTTCGGAAAAACACACAATTTATCACAAGACAAAAGCGGCCTCATCGCAACAAAAAGAGCGAATGACCGAAATTTATCAGCCATTCGCTCTTAAAGCATTTAGTTGGTGTTCTCCTACTTATAAATCTCGGTAAGCAGCGCAGCCAGACGCAAACCTCCGCGAAGGAACTGTTGTTCGATTACGGGTGCATATTTTGCAACCTCGTCATACGAAAGTCGCGCGCCCTCGGGCGTTGCAGCATAAATCTCCTCTGCAATCGCGTGAGTCTGCTTGAACCAATCCTCTACACTACCCTCCTGAATTGCACGTTTCGTCCTCTTATCGACGATATCAATCTGTCGCTGCCACTCGGTATAGGTCCAATTATGAGCCGACTCAACGAGCGATGAATCCCATATTGAGTGCAGGTTTGCCTGACGGCCAAAATACAACACCTTTACGCCGTTGCCGCCTCTATCTGCCTTACGACCAGCGTGCATCGGGCAATGCATATCACCGACCAAGTGAATCAACATTCTTAAAGCTATATTCTCCTGCTCGGCCGTAAGCGTTTTGCTCTTCAGTTGTGCTACAAGGTCGTTTACAGCCTTCACAACATCGCCACTCTCCAGACGAGGCATCGTTTCGAATGTATAGCCAACATCGATATTGGCATAGTGCCAAGTCTTCGTATAAGCATACTCCTCGGTATGGCTGGCATTATCCAACCAATTGGAATAATAGACAAGTGAATGACCCTCCAAAGCGCGCGTAACACGCTTGGCAACGCACGACGGAAGATTACACTCCGCCACATAAGCGACCACATCGTGACCCTTCTGTCCCCACGCAAAGGCATCGGTAGTGAAGGCCAGCACCAAAAGTGCAGCGATAAAAAATCTCTTCATATTTTAGTTAGTTTATTGATTCATAGTTGCAAGGAACTCCTCGTTGCTGGTAGTCAAGCCCATCTGCTTTTGCAGGAACTCCATAGCCTCGACGGTAGTCATCTCCGACAGATATTTACGCATAATCCACGTACGGCTCATAACCTCGCGCGAGAGCAACAGATCCTCGCGACGCGTTCCCGACGCAATAACATCCACTGCGGGATATACGCGCTTATTCGAGAGCTTACGATCCAACTGCAACTCCATATTACCCGTACCCTTAAACTCCTCGAAGATAACCTCATCCATCTTCGAGCCGGTATCGATCAGAGCCGTAGCGATAATTGTCAACGAGCCCTTCTCCTCGGTATTACGTGCTGCACCAAAGAAACGCTTGGGTTTGTGCAGAGCGTTGGCATCCACACCTCCCGACAACACCTTACCCGACGCTGGCTGCACCGAGTTATAAGCACGCGCCAGACGAGTAATAGAGTCGAGGAAAATAACCACATCGTGGCCACACTCAACCATTCGCTTCGCCTTCTCCAACACCATCTCGGCAACCTTGACGTGACGCGATGCCTGCTCATCGAACGTAGATGCCACAACCTCGGCCTTAACATTACGCGCCATCTCGGTAACCTCCTCGGGACGCTCGTCGATAAGCAATACAATCATATAAACCTCAGGGTGGTTGTCGGCAATAGCATTTGCTATCGATTGCAGCAACATTGTTTTACCCGTCTTGGGCTGCGCCACAATCAAGCCACGCTGACCCTTTCCGATTGGAGAGAATAGATCTACTACTCGATTCGACAACGAGTTATGTCCATTGCCCGTAAGATTAAACTTCTCGCTCGGGAAGAGTGGTGTCATATACTCAAACTGCACTCTATCTCGCACATTTTCAGGCTCCAAACCATTAATCAGATTTACCCTAACAAGCGGGAAATACTTCTCACCATCCTTTGGCGGATGAATAACACCCGTAATAGTATCTCCGGGTTTAAGAGCAAAGAGTTTAATCTGCGAAGGCGATACATAAATATCATCCGGAGAGTTCAAATAGTTATAATCTGCCGAACGCAAAAATCCATAACCATCGGGCATAACCTCCAATACACCCTCGCCAATAATCTCGCCGGCAAAATAATCCTTTACCTGCTCACGTTGCACCTCTGCACTCTGCTCTTCAGCGGCGGCAACCTCTTCACTCTTCACTTCAGACTCGGCACCTTCTGCTTGCGACACAGCATCTGCATTTGCTGCCTGCTGCTTCTCTGCCTCGCGAGCCTCCTGCTCCTTTTGAGCCTTTGGCTTACGACCTCGACGCTTGGGTTGGGCAACGCTCTCTACTGCTGGCTCTTTCGTACTCGCTGTATTCTCTTTCGATTCCTCTTGCTTGGGCTCTACGGCAACATCGGTTGGTACACCCTCCACGCGCGACAGGTTTACCACAATCGGCTCGGCTATCTTTCTTACCACTTCGCCCGAAGGCTTGTTCTCCTCGATTCTCAAGCTATTAACACGTGGACGACGGCCCCTTTTGCGAGGTGCTTCAGCCGGCACATCACCATCCGACGCAACCTCCTGATTCGTAGCGGCATTGCTATCGGCACTCTCAACAACAGGTCGTGCAACCTCCGCAGCGGCATCTCCTTCTACATTTATTTCAGCCTTTGTCACTTCGACAATTTTAGCTATTAGTTCTCTCTTTTTTAGCGTGGTATCCGTAATACCTAAAACCTTTCCAATTTCACGCAATTGAGCAATTGTCTTGCTCGTGAGAGTCTTCAAATCCTCCATATATATAACTATTTATCAAATTCGTTGAGCAATAAATAATCGAACGATTATCTTGAAACGATGATGCAAATATAATACAATTTTCAGTTACTTCAAAAAATCATTAGATATATTTTACAATCAAAATCGACATTTTTGCCACATTTCACAACAATTCTGCCGCACAAGAGCATTTTTATACTAAAAAACTGCCGCAGAGACTCCTCTACTACACTTTTGCGCACAAAAAAGGTGGTGCTCCAAACACGTTGGAGCACCATCTTTTCTCATTACAATACTACTTACTCTTTATATACTCATCGATTGCTCGCGCAGCCTTACGCCCTGCACCCATAGCGAGAATAACCGTAGCTGCTCCCGTTACGGCATCGCCACCCGCAAAGACACCCTCGCGCGTTGTAGCACCATCCTCCGTAGCTACAATGCATCCGCGACGCGTTGTCTCCAAACCCTCAGTCGTCTGTTTCAACAATGGATTTGGCGACGTACCCAACGCCATAATCACCACGTCGCACTCTACATTGAACTCCGAACCCTCTTTAACGATTGGCGAACGACGACCGCTCTCATCAGGCTCTCCCAGCTCCATCTCGACACAGGTAATGCCCTTCACCCAGCCTTTCTCGTCGCCATACACACGCACGGGATTTGTCAGCATCTTAAATTCAATACCCTCCTCCTTGGCGTGATGCACCTCCTCGACACGCGCGGGAAGTTCGGCCTCGCTACGACGATAGACAATCACAGCCTCGGCACCCAGACGTTTAGCCGTACGCACAGCATCCATCGCTACGTTACCGCCACCGACAACAACAACTCGCTTACCAACATATATCGGAGTGTCATAATTCTCGTCATAAGCTCGCATCAGATTAGCTCGCGTCAAGAACTCATTTGCCGACACCACACCATTCAGATTCTCGCCCTCGATACCCATAAATCGTGGCAGACCTGCACCCGAGCCGATAAAGACAGCATCGAAGCCTTCGTCCTGCATCAGTGCATCGATTGTAACGGTACGTCCAACAACGACATCCGTTTCGAACTTCACGCCCAAATTACGCAGTTTACCCACCTCTCGCGCAACAATCTTCTCCTTCGGCAAACGGAATTCCGGAATACCATACACCAA
>JAGBIR010000013.1 GCA_017934845.1 Alistipes sp.
GTGAGCAGCGTTCGGGTGGTTCGGGCGTTATTATCTCGGCCGATGGCTATATTGTGACAAACAATCACGTAATTGAGGATGCTACAAAGCTGAAGGTTAAACTTTATGATGGTCGTACGTTCGATGCCGAGCTTATAGGTACCGACCCGACTACCGACGTGGCGTTGATAAAGGTTGATGCAGCTGATCTCCCTACGATTCCTTTCGGTAATTCCGATGCTCTGCGCTTGGGTGAGTGGGTGTTGGCTATTGGCTCGCCGTTTGATTTGCAATCGACCATTACGGCTGGTATTGTAAGTGCAAAGGCTCGTCAGTTGGGTGTTATTCCAAATGAGTTGCGCGTTGAGTCGTTTATTCAGACCGATGCGGCGGTGAATCCTGGTAACTCGGGCGGTGCTTTGGTTAATACGCGCGGCGAGTTAGTTGGTATTAATACCGTCATAAAGTCCTCTACGGGTAGTTATATCGGTTATTCGTTTGCTGTGCCTGAGACTATCGTGCGTAAGGTTGTGATGGATCTAAAGGAGTACGGTGTAGTGCAGCGTGCTATGTTGGGTGTAAGATATCGTGCGATTGATGATCAATTTATTGAGCAACTTGGCGAGGAACTCGACATAAAGAAGCAGGGCGGATTGTATGTTGACGAGGTTGTCGAGGGCTCGGCTGCCGAGGAGGCCGGACTCCGAAAGGGCGATATTATTACCGCTATCGATGGTGTTAAGACTAACGATGCATCGACACTTATCGAGAAGATTGCGCAGCGTCGTCCGGGTGATAAAGTTACGCTCGATTATACGCGTAACGGCGTGAAAAAGGAGGCCGTTATTGTATTGCGCAATAAGGTCGGTAAGAGCGAGCCTGTAACGCGCGATACGAAGGATTTGGCAGAGGTGCTTGGTGGTAAATTTGCCGATGCGGGTAAGAAACTCTGCGAGGAGCTTGAGATTCGTGGCGGAGTGCAGGTCGTTGGTGTTAAGAAGGATGGTTTGCTGGCACGTTCGGGTGTCCGTGAGGGCTTTGTTATCACCTACATTAACGATCGTCCCGTAACATCTACTTCAGCCTTGCAGCGCATCAACGATCAGGTTGTGTCGATTGATGGTGTATATCCTAACGGACGAGCAGTGCGTTATGTAATAGTTCAATAGTAGGGCTGCGAGTTGCTCCAAAGGCTCTTGCTATATGAATTCCAGAAAAAAAGATGGTGTCCGACAAGTTTGGGCACCATCTTCTTTTTTTTGTCTTCTATTAACCAATTACAGCAGAATAAGCACTTGTGCTGTAAGTACTCGTAGGAACATCACTACGGGATAGACCGTTGCGTATGCCACCGCAGGCATATCGTTTCCAGCCGAAGTGTTTGCATAACCCAATGCAGGGGGATCGGTCGTGCTACCTGCAATAAGACCCATAAGGGTGTAATAGCTCATCTTCATATACCATTTTGCAAACAAACCGACGATGAGCAGAGGCACTACCGTAATGATAAAACCATAGCCAATCCAGCGATAACCGCCATTGACAATAGCCTCGACAAAACCATCTCCGGCACCAATTCCTACGCCGGCGAGGAACATTGCAAGACCAACCTCGCGCAACATAAGGTTTGCGCTGGCCGTGGTGTAGGGTGTGAGGCGGAAGTGAGGGCCAAAGCGGCTGATAAGTATCGCGACGATAAGCGGACCGCCTGCCAAGCCGAGCTTTACGGGCTGCGGAATGTTGATAAGTGGCAATGTGCCAAGCAAAATACCTAACGCGATACCAAAGAAAATTGTAAACAGATGTGGTTCGCGAAGCTTCTTCATCGAGTTACCAAGAACATCGGCGGCGCGCTCGATGGCCTGCTCAGAGCCGACTACCATTACGCGGTCACCCATCTGTAGCTCCATACCCTGATAGGGAATAAGGTCAATTCCGGCGCGGTTGATACGGGTAATGTTAATACCATATTTAGTACGCAGGCGCAAGTCCGACAACTTCTTGCCATTGATGGCATCCTTCGTGATGACGATGCGTCGTGACACGAGCTGCGTCTGTGAGTCGGCCGATGTCTCCCACTCTTCCTTCTTCATATCGACGCGCTGACCGAGGAATGCAGTAATGGCTTCGCCATCTTCCGACGAGCATATAACTCGCAGACGGTCGCCCACCTTTAGGCCATTTTCGCCCTCGGCGATGGTGATCGTTCCATCCTTGTGCATAATACGCGAAATTACGAACGAGCGGTTTATGAGTTCGCGTATTTGTGAGATTGTCTTACCCTCCAATGCGCCATTAGAGAACTCGACAGATATACGCTCGGCATAGTTCTGCTCTTGGCTTATAGCCTCCAAAGCCTTGTTCTCGTCGGCAAAATTTACGCGAGTAATCAGGCGAATTGTAATCATCGAGAAGATAATTCCAACAACTCCCAACGGGTAGGCAACCGCGTAACCCAAAGCGATATTGGGGTCGTTTATGCCCGTAGCATCGGCGTATGCCTGCTGTGCAGCACCCAATCCGGGGGTGTTGGTTACAGCTCCCGACATAACTCCAATCATGGTCGGCAGGGGAGTGCCTGTTAAGAGGTGGATGGCAAATGTAGTTGCAGCACCCAACACTACAACAGCTACGGCGCAGCCTACAAGGCGCATTCCTCCATCTTTGAACGATGAGAAGAAACTCGGGCCGACCTGCAATCCGATTGAGAATACAAATAGAATAAGACCAAACTCCTTGATAAAATGTAGCGTGTTGTGGTCGATTGTCATTCCGAAATGACTTACCGCAATGCCGACAAACAAGATCCACGTCACACCGAGTGAAACGCCACGAATCTTGATTTTCCCCAATACGATACCCGCCGCAATAACAATGGCAAGTACCAAAACTGTATGGGCAATTCCTTCACCCCATAACAGCGAACAAAACCAATCCATCTCTCTGTAAAAATTAATTAACCAGTCCTAACCGCCCGCAAATATAGCATTAATAAAATTATTTAAAAAATATTAGTACCAAAAAATATCCTAAATAGGCATATCTCGATTTTCGACCAAGCGAGAATATCGCCCAAAAAACGGGCGGCGGGAGTTGACCGCTAGATGTCTTGCCCAATAAGATTGTTGACAAGTAAAAATTTTGAGATTTATACGTTGTGTCAAACAGAAATCCCCGCCCTTTGTCAAAGGGAGGGGACATAGGGGAGGGAATGTAAATACTCCTTCACGAAATAAGGTGCCCCGAAGGACACCTTATTTTGTGGAGGCGGCGGGAGTCGAACCCGCGTCCAAACCTGGAACCCGAAAGCTTTCTACACGTTTATTCTGCGATTAATCCTCTTGCGCGGGATGGCCACAGACAGCCTTGCCTACGCCGCAGTCCTTTTGATTTCGCCCGATGGTCAGGACTCCCACCGGACTATCCCCTTAAAGATGATACCCCGTAAGAGCAACGGCAAAAGGGCGACGCCATCACTCGGGATACTCGTCGTCCGACCTCCTTGGGCCGGTCGATTAAGCTAATTTTCCTTGAAAATTAGGCAGCGAGTGCATAGCTATTATTGCCATTTGTAGTTCGAGTGTTGATATTTACGAGCCACCAC